>JAGBGV010000401.1 GCA_017935805.1 Clostridia bacterium
GTGAGAAGCAATTCGATGCCACCGTGGAAATGATCAATTCCTTCCGCTCCTATTTTCTGCGCTACGGCGAGAAGATCAACGAAAATCCCTCCCCCGGCAATAAGGCAGGAGGCATCAGCACGCTGGAGGATAAGTCTCTGGGCTGTGTGCAAAAGGGTGGCCGCGCCCCCGTGGAGGACGTGATTTCCTACGGCAAGCGGATCCGTACCAAGGGACTGACCCTGCTGCAGGCTCCCGGAAACGATCTGGTTTCCTCCACCGCTCTGGCTGCCGCGGGAGCCCATATGGTGCTTTTTGCCACCGGTCGGGGAACCCCCTTTGCCTGCCCCGTTCCCACGGTGAAGATCTCCTCAAACACCCCTCTTTCCGAGAAGAAGCATACATGGATCGACTTCAACGCAGGCAGACTCCTTGACGGTGTGACAATGGACGCGCTGACCGATGAGCTGATGCAGTACATAATCGCACTTGCTTCCGGTGAGATCCACGCAAAGTCCGAATACCTCGACAAGCACGAGCTGGCAATCTTCAAGGACGGCGTAACGCTGTAAAAGATAAGTGAATAATAAAAATCCCACGTTAATTCGTGGGATTTCGTTATTTGTGGGGGAGAGGATGATAGTTAATTGATAGGCACTCTTAGAGCCCAACCGCAATCAATAGATTTATATGTATTAAGTTTGCAGATTTTGCCTCCCCAAGGATCGACTATTAAAAAGTCAGCAAGAGAGAGCTTGTTTCTGTTAGCACCCTGTCTTATTCCTACAACGGTAACGACATGATCACTGCTAAATCCGTTTACACCTATAACCATAGGTTTATTTTCCTTCGCGATGCAGTCATACATAGCCTTAAGTGCTTGACTCTGTGTATATGTATTTCCACTGTATGTTTTTCCGGAACTTGTGTAACGCTTACAATATTCCCAGCTTGTACCTGAACTGCTCCATTTCACACTATTTGGACTGAGTACTTTATTATGGTATATCGAGTAAGCAATACACATCGCCGTTGCAGTACATCCGCGATTACTGCCGGACTTATTGACAAATCTTGAATAGTTTTTCTGGTTAAAGCAGTATTGAGATTTTAAGTTAGGTACTACATTGAATTTTGTACCATTACGAGTATAGGTGTTGCTGGTAGTAGCTGTTGTCGCCTTCTTTGTTACAGAGATGGAAGTTTCTCCAGCGGCGGTTCTGCCATCAGTTAATCTCAGTTCTACTCGAAATACATAAGTACCTGTCTTAGAGAAGGTATATTCATAGTCACACCAACGGAAATATCCGCTTGGGTCGTAATTGTATACGCGGGTAAAGGAGCTTTGACCGGGTGCCTTTATATAGAATCTCGCGTAATCCACATAAAAATCCGATGTAGCCGTGAAGATAAGGTGTGCACTTTCTCCTTGGGTCAGAGAAGTGCAGCTCGCAGGCAAACTGTATTGTGAGAGATTTCCCTTGCAAGGCGTTTTTGAGATTCCGAACTTCAGCGCGGATTCCGCAGCCTGAGCAGGCAGTGCGAATACTGTCAGACACGATATCAACGTAAGAAGAGACAGCATGAGGCTTAATAGACGTTTAGACATTGAACTTTTCATAAAAATGTCTCCTTTTATATATTTTTATAACCAAATGGCTATAAATTATAATAATTATACCACTAATAATATATACTGTCAATACCGAATGGTTATAAAGACGAGGTGGAGATGGATAATTATTATAAAAGACTCCGCGATCTCAGGGAAGATCATGATATGACCCAGCAGCAGGTTGCTGATTATCTCGGTATGAAGCAATCCCAATATTGCAGATATGAAAGAGGGCTAAGGGATATACCGACTGATGTTCTTATTCGTCTGGCTTTGCTGTATAAAACATCTTCTGATTATATTTTGGAGCTGACAGATAAATCTACCCCATATAGATAAAAAAGAGACTCAACCGAGCCTCTTTTTCTTTTTGTTGATATAGCCACCAATTATGTGGGTGGACGAATGATTAAGCGATAAGGCTCCATCCGGGAGGGAGCTGTCACGAAGTGACTGAGGGAGAATGCGGCACAATAGACATAGTTTTCTCTAAAGTGACGCGGGCTCCTTACGTCAGACTTCGCTTGCCACCTACCTCACGCAGGAAGGCAAGTTTACTGTTTTGTTACGGCTGCTATGCATTATAATCTAATGGCACAATGTTTTGGGTGTAACAAACTCTATGTCCTTGGAGGAATTTTGATATTGTTGGTTTCACGCGCGATTTGGTTTATTTTATTCGCCCAGATTCCACTCTTCCATTACGCGGCCAATCTTTGCAAAACGTTCGAGATCCATGTCGATAACGCCTTCTGCCTGAACGATCAGATCTTCAATGTTGTATGTTTCGCGTCTGCTGTTGTATGTGGAGATGTTCTCTGTAATCGTGCCGTCGATACCGAAGTCGAAGTTTTCCTCTCCGGAGAACTGAAGCACGTAGTCCTCAATCCAATAAGGTCTTACGCCCCAGTTGGAGAAGTCGCGGACACCTCTGTTGTAGTGGATCCAGTTGTCATGAACTGTGTTGTCTGTGGGAGCTGCCCAGCCGCGAGGATCCATGGGATCTATTGTGGAGTAGTCCAGCACATGAGTAGAGGGCAGGGGATTGAATTCCTTCCACACATCAGAGTAAACGTAGTCGGGATATGATGTCTTGGACTGGGAGATAGTACCGTTATTGTACATCTGTGAGAAAATAATAGCGGTAGTCCAGATATACCATCTGTCGCAGTTGATAATGAGGTTCTGATAAGCGGAACAGCCGCGGCCGCCGTTGATAATGATACCGTTACCGTTTACGCCTTCGATTACGTTGCCGTATGCTGTTGCATAGCTTCCGCCTGCATCCCAGTAGATAGCCGCAGAGCCCATATCGTTGAGAATCTCTACCGCACCTGCCGCACCCACAGCACCAACGTCATGGATATAGTTGTATCGAGTGATGTTTTCGCCCCATCCGCTGTTGTCAACGGCTCCTATGTCGTCGGATGTGCGGAGCAGGTCGTAAACCTCGTTGTATTCAATGATGACCTTTGCACCGCCGCAGCTGGTTGCAGAGGCATTGGATGAGTGGATCTCGTTGTGGGATATAGTCAGACCGCATCCGCCGCCGGAGATCGCATCCGCATAGGGATAGTAAAAGACGCCCCAGTCGTGAATGTGGTTGTTGTAAACAATGGAGTTACCCTCGGTGAGAGTTGCCTGGTCACCTGTGCGAATGGAGACAGCACCCTTGGAGCAGTCATGGATATGGTTGCCCTTGATCTGAATATTGTCGCCGTTTGCGCTGATTGCTCTTTCGCCGGCAATAGAGCTTACTTCACAGTCAACAATGGTAAGGTAGTCTGTGCCGTTTGCGGTAATACCGTTTGTGAGAGATGAAGTAAAGTGGATGCGCTCAAGAGTCAGATAATCAGCATCGTCAATATTCAGCAGTCCGCTTGAAAGAGGCATGGAGATGACTGCATCTTCAAAACCGTCTTTCGGGTAGTAGTAGAGAACTGCATTTTCGTCAATGTAGTATTCACCGGGGATGTCAAGCTCCTCGGGGATATTGTACCAATAGAGAAGTCCGCCGGCTTCGGGGGCATAACCGCCGCAATAGTCAACGATCATGAGGTCATCCCCGGGAACGAAGTAGTTGATCTTTGTGTTGTCGGATACCCAAAGTACGTTATAATGACCTGCAGCACGGGCATATTCGATGGAATGCCATGAATTTACGCGTTCGATGTATTCTTCACCGAATTCGATCTGCATGGTAACAGCCTCAAATTCGCCGCCTTCGTTGTCTGTTACCATTGTAGGATTGCCGTACCGGTCGATCATGGTGCTGCGCTCTTCAATGTTGAGCCAGTCTTCATTGGGGAAGCGAGCGATGGTCTGATATTCACCGTCTACTGTGAATGTGATTGCGGCGTAACGATAGTTTCTGTCATCCAGCTTTGCGCGGACCTGTTCTATTGTGTATCCGTGCTTTGTCAGATCAACCTGAACGATCTTATCCTGAACATCAGCAGGCATATACTGCACCGCACCGTCCTTGGACTTTGAGAAATCTGCAGCTGTGAGTGCAACACCGCCGACGATAACAGTGCCTTCTTCTCCTACATAGCGAACGGGGCAGCTTTCAGTACCGCCGTCGGATGAACCTATAACGATGGGCTCGGTGATCGTATATGTTCCGGCTTTTATGATAACGTCAATTCCGTCATATGCATCACGGGAGAAATTGCGGGTGGCGTAAACTGCCATCTGAACCGTAGCATAAGGAGCATTTTCTGAACCGTCGCCGTTTTCATCGTCCCCGCTGGGAGAAACATAGATTTTTGCGATTTTTTCCCCAGTCTCCGGTGCATCAGTCTCCGGCGCATCTGTTTCCGGAGCGTCTGTTTTGGGAGCGTCTGTCTCAGGTCCCGGGCTTGGTGGAGTCGTATTATTGCACGCCGCTACAAGAGGGAGCAGCATAAGCAATACGAGAAGCAGAGCTGTAATCTTTTTCATAATTATGTCTCCTTGAATAATTGTACTAATAAATAGTATAATCACGAAGAAATGAAAATCAAGCCGGGATTCCACAAATCAAAAAACTTTGTAGACAGTAACAAACGTCGCTTTTCATAATTGTGCAGGATGACAAATAAACTCATAACCGCCAACTCATAACCTATAACTGAAAAAGGGACCCTTTCGAGCCCCATTTTCTATTTGATTTGTGTGATTATTCAGCGAGAAGCGCGGGAAGTTCAATATCAAGATTCCAGTCTTCTGTTACGATACCGATATCATTGAACTGTTCCCATGTGATCTCGATCGTACCTGCAGCTGTCTCTGTAAGAAGCTTTTCGAGGTCGACCTTTTCGCGTCTGCCGTTGTATGTGGATGTGCGGTCTTCGTCCTTACCGTCCTCGGGAACCTGGATGGTATCGGGAGAGAAGGTGTAAACGTGTTCTTCTACCCAGTAAGGTCTAATACCCCAGTTGGTAATGGTAGCGGAGCCTCTGTTGTAGTGGATCCAGTTGTCATAGATCTCGTCGCCGTATGTTGTACACCATGCCATGGGGTCATCGGGAGTTGTTGTGGAAAGGTCTTCAACGATCTTGGAAAGCTCAGGGTTAGCCTTTACCCAAACTTCGTTCTTTACATAGTCCGGATACTTGTCTTTGTATTCTGTGAAGCCGTTTTCAAGAGCTCTTGCATAGAACATGGAAACGCACTGAACGTACCACATTGAGCAGTCAATGATAAGGTTGCCGTGAGTCTTGAGCCCGCGGCCGCCGTTCATGATAACACCGTGGCCCTTGATTGTCTGGATTACGTTACCGTAAGCTTCAGCGAAGCTTGAGCCGCCGTCCCAGTAGATACCTGCAGAACCGATATCGTTGAGGATCTCGGATTCGGCAGCAGCACCAACGGAACCGATATTGTGGATGTAGTTGTAACGTGTAACATTGTCAACAAGACCTGAGTTTCCTGTTGCACCGATATCGTCGGAGGTCTTGAGGATATCGAAGATGTGGTTGTATTCAAGAGTGATATAAGCACCTTCGCCGCTGATACCTGCAGCGTTGGAGTCATGCATAATGTTGTGGTCAACAAGGATCTCAACACCGTCTGCGCTGATACCGTCAGCGTAAGGATACTTGGATTTACCCCAGCCGTGAATGTAGTTGTTATAAATACGGCTGTTTCCGGGTGTGAGGGTTTCAAGGTCGCCGCTGTAAAGCTGGATACCGCCCTGACCGAGATCGTGGATGTGGTTGCCCTGGATGAGTACGTTGTAACCTGTGATGTTTATAGCCTTTTCGCCGGTTATTGCACAGATGTCACAGTCTTTGATGGTGAGATTATCGGATGTACCGGAGATACCGTTACCGAGAGATGCTTCAAACTTAAGATTTTCGAATGTAATGTAGTCTGTATTATCAAGTGTTATAAATCCGTCGGAGAGGGGAAGGGAGATCTCAGCAGTTTCAAATCCTTCCTTCGGATAGTAGTAAAGAATTGCGTTTTCGTCGATGTAGTATTCACCGGGAATGTCAAGTTCTTCGGGAATGTTGTACCAATAAAGGAGACCGCCACCTTCAGGTGCATAACCGCCGCAGTAATCAACGATCATGAGGTCGTCACCGGGAACGAAGGAGTTGATCTTAGTGTTGTCGGATACCCAAAGTACATTGTAGTGACCTGCAGCGCGAGCGTATTCAAGAGAATGCCAGGAATTAACGCGTTCGATGTAATCTTCACCGAATTCGATCTGCATTGTAACAGCCTCAAATTCACCGCCCTCATTATCGGTTATCATTGTGGGGTTGCCGT
Source organism: Clostridia bacterium (assembly GCA_017935805.1). Next base: position 6,353 of record JAGBGV010000401.1, read on the forward strand.
ACTGGTCGAGCATTGTGCTACGGTCTTCGATGATGAGCCAGTCCTCATTGGGGAAACGAGCGATGGTCTGATATTCACCGTTAACTGCGAATGTTACAGCGTGAATACGGTAGTCTCTGTCAGCCAGTCTTTCGCGGATCTGTTCAACTGTATAGCCGTACTTTGTCATGTTGATCTGAACGATCTTGTCCTGAACATCAGCGGGCATGTACTGAAGAGCGCTGCCTGTAGCCTTTGTGAAATCAGCGCCTGTAAGAGCAACACCGCCAACAATGTAAGCGCCGTCTTCACCGATGTAGCGAACAGGGCAGTTCTTTGTGCCGCTGTCCTGTGCTGTGAAGGCGATAGGATCCTTGATTGTATATGTTCCAGCCTTGATAACAACGTCGATGCCCTTGAGGCCATCCTTGTTTACGTCGCGGATAGCATCGCGAGCAGCTTCGATCGTTGCGAAGGGGGACTTTTCTGTTCCTGATGCATCAGTTTTTCCGTCTGCTGCAACATAAACGATGAGCTTGCCGTCCTTGATCTCGCCGATTTCGGGGGCTTCGTCATTGGAAGAGAACATTGTTCTGATAAGTCTTACGAGATTGAGTCTTTTTACGAACGGTGATGTGGCAGATACAGAAACGATCATGCCAAAGCACATCACGAACGCAAGAAGAAGTGCGATTATTCTTTTCATGGTAATCTCCTTGGTGAAGAATTTGTCAATAAGACATTAATACTATTTTACATATTTTCGCCGAAAAATCAAGCCAAAAATTGTGATAATAACGACGAATGTTTGCTTTTGCGAGAATATTGGCGATATTCACAAATATTGCTTTCTCCCGTTGTGCAGGGTGACATGAGAAAAAGGAGACTCAAAAGAGCCCCCTTTGTGCTGCAAAAAGCTTATCATTCGCCAAGCTTCCACTCGGTCATTACGCGGCCGATGGTCTGGAATCTTTCCCAGTCCATATCAACGAACTCTGCTACCTTTTCTGTTGCCAGCAGCTCTTCGATAACGACTTTGTTGCGTCTGCTGTTGTAGCTGGTGTTATTTCCGTTGTCGCGGGAGTCGGAGGCAACATCAATGGTATCACCGGAGAAACGATGTACAGTATCCTCAATGGAATAAGGCGCTGTGCCCCAGTTATCAAAGTAGCGAACGTATCTGTCGTAGTAAACCCAGTTTCTGTCGATCACATTGCCTAGGGGAACAGCCCACGCGCGGGGGTCGTCCTTGGTTGTCTGGTTGAGATCGAAAATTAGGGATGCAAGATCCGGGTTAGCTTCCTTCCAGACAGGACTGAAAATGAAGTCCTCGAACTCGTAAATGCCGTCGGTTTCGCCATTCTTGAAGTACAGTGAATACTCGTGAGCTGTATCCATAACGTACCAGTTGGCGCAGCCGATTAGCAGATTGTTATGAACATTTATATAACGTCCGTCCATGTGGATGCCGTCGCCGTTGATCGTATCAATAACATTGCCGTAAACCTCATAGTAGCTTCCGCTGTAGTTACTCAGGATACCTGCGCTTCCGTAGTAGCTGTAATCGGGAAGCTCATAGTAGTAGCCTGCAGCGCCAACATTTGCGATGTGGTTGTAGCGAACAATGTTGTCAATGTTGATAAGACCGGTTGTTTCAACTGCACCAACGTTGTCGGATGCGGTGAGTACGTTGTTTATCTTATTGTATTCGATCACCTGGTACGCGCCGGTGAAGCTGATAGCCTTTGAGAAGGAATCATTGATCTCATTATGAGCGACAGTGACCTTGACACCGTTTGCACTGATAGCGGGAGCGTGAGGATAGATCACTTTACCGTAGTCGTGGATGTGGTTGTTGTAAACTGTTGAAACGGCAGCGGTGTAAAGCTTTTCAAGATCCCCTGCATCAACGTAGATACCGCCGCCGCGGCAGCTGTGGATATTGTTACCCTTGATGTCAGCGAATCCACCGTCAAAGTAGATAGCCCAGTCGCCGCCGATCTGATTTATCTCGCAATCCCATACCTCTGCTGCATCTGTTGCTGTAACAGCGGTGCCGCGGGATGAGGTGAGGGTGATGTTCTCAACTCTTGCGTCGGTATTCAGAACGAACAGTCCGTCGGACACGGGTAGCGTGAGGGTGGCTGTTTCGAATTCTTCTGTGGGATAGTAATAGAGTACAGCATTTGCATCAATGTAATACTCACCGGGTGCATCAAGCTCCTCGGGAATGTTATAGAAGTAGAACACGCCGCCCTTTTTGGGTGTTTCAGTTGTGTGTTCAAGAACCATCTTGGGGGTGGAATCGGATTTTTCTGCGATCTTTGTGTCGTCCTGGATATACAGACCTGTGAGATGACCGCCTACAAACACGGTGTCTGTGCTGTGCCATGTGTTCATTCTGTCAAGGTGTTCTTCACCAAAGAAAATCGACTTTGCCGTTGTTTCTCCCTCAGGAAGCTTCACCTTGGAAAGGTCAGTTTCAGGGGAGTCGTATATCTCGGTTACGGATACAAATCCTTCGTTAGGGTAACGGCTGAGAGTCTGAAGAACACCGTTGGAATAGAGTGCAGGAACAGTCTTGAAGTAGTTGCCGCCTGAGATAATAGCGTTTATCTGCTCCGCTGTGAAACCGTAGTTTTTCAGATCTATCATCACGATCTTATCGTCTTCGGGGAAATACTGAGCTGTGTCGCCTGCTGCGGGAGCGAAATCGCTTGCTGTAAGTGTAACTCCGCCTGTAACTGTAACGTCACCTTCTCCGAGAATGACGATCTTGGCTGTTTTGTCCTGCTCGGGTGCGGGATCAACAGTAATAGGAGAGGTCACGCTGTATGTTCCGCTTTTTACAATCACGGCAACACTGCTGATTATTGAATGATCGATCTGTGCGATGTCGTTCATTGCCGCTTGAATGGTAGCATAAGGCAGCGCTTCAGTACCGTCGGCTGTTTCGTCGTTTCCTTCCTGAGAAACGATAACAGTTACGCAGCCGAGTTCATCAGTTGTGCCGATCTTAAGATATTCTTTAGGTTTTGTTTCCTTGTTGCAAGCAATCATCAGAGGCAGAATCATGCACAGAGCAATAAGGAAAGAGAGTAATCTTTTCATGTGTCAAGCTCCTTTGAAAGATCAGATTTACTACATATATAATTATTATACATTATCGGGGTTAAAAATCAAGAACTATTTTTTATGTATTTCAATTTTGGTTATATTGCAATATCACGGCATGGCATAGTTGTGCAATTCGCTTTGGAAGAAATGAGACAAATTGAGTTTTTTTACTATATAAATGAAGGATAATGCTTTACAAATCACGACATTTGTGATATTATTACTATGAATAATAATATTTCCCCAAAGGAGACAAAAACATGAAAAAATACGTAGTAGTAGGAACCGGTAACCGCGGTACTCTTTCCTACATAGAGCCCATGGTAAAGGAATATCCCGATTGCGTGGATCTCGTTGCTGTTTGCGACAAAAATATCAAGAGAGCACGCCTTGCCAGTGAATTTGCAGGTAAGGAGATCCCCGCATACGACGATTTCGATAAGATGATGAACGATAAGAAGCCTGACGTTGTTGTTGTTACCACACGCGACTGCGACCATGCTGAATATATCATCAAGGCTCTCGAATTCGGTTGCGATGTTATCTCCGAAAAGCCTATGACTACTGATGACGATATGTGCTCCCGCATCATTGAAGCAGAGCGCCGCACTGGTCACAAGGTTACTGTAACCTTCAACTGCCGTTTCTTCCCCTTCTATGTTCGCATCAAGGAAATGCTCAAGTCCGGTGTTATCGGTGACGTTCTTTCCGTTCATTTTGAATGGCTGCTTGACTGCTCTCACGGTGCTGACTACTTCAGACGCTGGCACAGAGAAAGAAAGAACTCCGGTTCTCTTATCATTCACAAGTCAACTCACCATTTCGACCTTGTAAACTGGTTCCTTGAGCAGGAGCCTGTTAAGGTAAACGCATTCGGCCAGAGAAAGTTCTACGGTCCCACCCGCGAAGAGAGAAGCGAAAGATGCCTCACTTGCCCCTACAAGAACAAGTGCGAATTCTATGTTGATATCAACAAGGCTGAAGGCGGCAACCAGAGAAGAATGTACCTCGAATGCGAGGATGTTGACGGATACTTCCGCGATAAGTGCGTATTCTCCGAGGAGATCGACATTGAAGATACAATGAGCGTAAACGTTCTTTATGATAAGGGTACTGTAATGAGCTACTCCCTTACTGCTCACTCACCTTACGAGTGCATGAAGATCGTGTTCAACGGCACAAACGGTCGTCTTGAGGCTGATACAGCATTCGGCAAGGACAACATGAGAATTTACAACCGTCAGGGCGAAGAATTCAACTACAACCACTACAACAAGAAGCCTCTTCCCGGCGGTCACGGTGGCTCTGATACAGCGCTGCGCAACAACCTCTTCCGCGGCTTCGATAGCGATCCTCTCCACCAGATGGCTGACCCCCGTGCAGGTGCTATGTCTATCGGTATCGGTATCGCTGCTAACAAGTCTATGGCTGAAGACCGTGCAGTATATCTCTCCGAATGGCTCGGCAAGTACTACGGCGAAGAAAAATAATCCGAAACAGCTAATTCCCCCGATCGGAGTACAAAATAATGAATAAACCCGTAATTTTCTATTCAGGCAACACGGTAGTACGCCCCGGTAACATCGTAACTATTCGCGGCGAATACCTTGACACAGTAAAAAAGATCACAGTTTCCGACGGTAAGACAACTGCGGAGACTGAAATGATTCAGCCGGGCAGACAGTCCGTGAAGTTCCCGATTCCCACATCTCTTGCAGAGGGTGTTTATACTGTCGCCTTTGAGGGAGACGCGGAAACCGTTACCCGCACGCTCAACGCACCTGTTGTACGTTGGATACAGGGCGACGAGGGTATGACTGCAACAAGCGGCGGCTGGATAAGAGTAAACGGCGAATGTATGAGAGTGAACGGGGAAAGATCTCCGTCCATATGTATTGGTGAGATTACTCTTCTGCCTACGAAGATTTTTGACGACTACTCTGTTCTGTTTGAACTTCCCGCTCTTGCGGACGGCGAGTATGACGTGATCTACTCTAACGGATACGCTGAATGCAGTGAACTCAAGCTAACCGTTGCTCCTTCTCCCGAGGCATCGTGGCGAAAGGTTGTATACAACGTTGTTGAGGAAGGTTTCCCCACAGACCAGATCACTGACGTTACCGAAAATCTTCAGGCACTGCTGAAAAAAGTTGGCGAGGAAGGCGGCGGTATTGTTTACTTCCCCAAGGGTCGTTACCATGTGACAGGCACATTTACTGTTCCTCGCGGCACTGTCATTCGCGGTGACGGATATGACCGTTCACAGATCTTCTGGACAGACGTTTGGAATGAGCAGGCAGAGGTGCCCGAGGGTGGTACACATTGGTCACCCACACGCACACCGGACGGTATGTTCACCGGTGAGAGCGACTTTGCCATTGAAAACATCGACTTTGCGGCAAGCCGAATCGGCAGCTTTATTATGGCAGGAGAAGAGGACAAACCCGCAAAGAACATCAGACTTGATAACATTCGCATTTCTGCAAACGCATTTTCCGGATGGTATCTCCACTCACGTTACGGTGGAAAGTTCCATCGCGCAAGAAGTGCTGTTCTTATGGAAACCATGCTTTGCCGCACAGATATGATCTCCATTTGCGGTGAAAACGTGAAGATCAGAAACTGCGATTTCCAGTGGTCGGCACGTCCGTTTGCATTCCGCGGCGGTATTACCTGCCTCTTGATGCAGAACAACAAATTCGGCGGACAGGCAGCGATTGACGACTGGATGCCCCTTGGTAAGCTGACTAACTCCATAGTTGAGGACTGTGATATCCACGAATGGATCAGCGGATGCAGCGGTACAAACATCTATTATGCAAGAAATACCATTCAGGATATTGTTGACAATGACCGAGAGGCGTTTACCACGGATATTTCCTACGGAACGGAGTATTTCGGACCTATGGAAAAGATCGAGGGCAACACCTTCACTTTACCGAAGGATGTTAAGCTTCATCATCACGAGATACACTATTGGCGCCCGAAGGTTGGCGGAGTTCTCTGCATACTCTCCGGTAAGGGAGCAGGTCAGTACAGACGTATCGCATCCCTTGACTTTGACGCAAATACCATAACAGTAGCCGAGCCTTTTGAGGTTCAGCCTGACGAAACATCCCACATTGTAGCAAACGATATGTTTACCAACTGGTATTTCGTTGACAACACTATCAGAAACGGCGGATCACTCCAGCTTTACACAGCGCAGTGCAACACGGTAGTTGACGGAACCAACTTCATCCACTCGGCAAGCATTAAGTCCTGGGGACAGGAGGTTTACGGAACGATCTCCAACCATTGGTACATCAGTTTTGTTAACAACAAGCTGTCCGACTGCAACTATTACCACTATGCAGGATGGTACATGGATCCGAAGCTGCCCGGTGCGTCCTTCCTTTGCTGCTTCGGTGAAGGCAGAGACACCACAAACCTGGCGCTCACCATGCGTAACAATCACCTGACATACAACTCCGCCATCAATATGCGCGGCGGTGAGTGTGAGCACGGTGTAGTTGACCTTGTTATTGACTCAAACACGTTCACTGACTGCAGATGCGGTATTTATCTCGAAAACAAGGGCGAGGGAATCCTCATCACAGGAAACGAGTTTGTGAATTGCGCTGACAAGGTACAGTTCACCGATGCTGCGACCGAAGCGAGAAGCGAAGTAAGGATCTGACAAGCTATATATTATTACAAGGATTAACAATATGAAAAAAGATCAAGTTTTATTTGAAAGCGGCAAGTTCTTTGTCGGCGTAAACTATTGGGCATCACATGCAGGTATGTTCATGTGGCGCAATTGGGATGAGGCAATTGTTGACAGCGACCTCAAAAAGCTCAGTGAAGCAGGTATTGAGGTTCTTCGCGTGTTCCCACTTTGGCCCGATTTCCAGCCTCTCCGACTCCACCAAAGCGGCGGCTCAGTTGCCAACGAATACCGCAACGGTGAGGAGCCTTTCCCCTTTACTGAAGCGGGTAAGTGCGGCGTGGATCAGGTAATGGCTGACCGCTTTGCAACCTTCTGCGACATCGCGGAAAAGTATGGACTGAAGCTTATCGTAGGTCTTATCACCGGTTGGATGAGTGGACGTACATTTGTGCCCGAATCTCTCGTTGGTCGCCAGCCTCTGAAGGATCACGGCGTTATGAAGTGGGAAATTCGTTTCGTTCGCTACATGGTGCGCCGCTTCAAGGATCATCCCGCTATTGGTGCGTGGGACCTTGGCAACGAGTGCAACTGCCTTGGCGACGCTGATAAGGATGACGCATTCGTTTGGGCATCGGTTATCACAAATACTGTTCGCTCCGAGGATAGAGAGCATCCTGTGGTATCAGGTATGCACGGTCTCCAGCCCGAGGGAAAGCATCCTTGGTCAATGGCTGATCAGGGCGAGATCCTCGACATACTCTGCACACACCCATATCCGATGTTTACCCCTTACTGCAACACAGATCCGCTTAACACGATGAAGTCAATTCTTCACGCAACGGCTGAATCCGTTTACTTTGGAACAATGGGCAAAAAGCCTTGCTTCATTGAAGAGGGCGGTACTCTCGGTCCGATGATCGCAAGTGATGAGATTGCGGGGGACTATCTCCGCGCATCTCTGTTCTCAACCTGGGCACACGATCTTCGCGGCTTCTGCTGGTGGTGCGCGTTCGATCAGGATGAGCTCACCAATACACCTTACGATTGGGACCCCGTTGAGCGTGAGCTTGGTATGTTTACCTTTGCAGGTGCAAAAAAGCCTGTGATAAACGAGTTCTCCGCATTCCGCAAGTTTGTGGACAGCTTCCCTTATGACAAGCTTCCCGAGAGAATCAAGGATGCTACATGCGTTCTCACATCCGGTCAGAGCCAGTGGCCTGTTGCATACGGAACATTTGCTCTTGCAAAGCAGGCGGGACTTGATATTGACTTCACTTGGTACAACGAGGAGATTCCCGAGGCTGATGTTTACTTGATGCCTTGTGTATCAAGCAACCATGCAATCACAAAACGCGCAATGGACACTATCCTTGAGCGCGTTGAGAAGGGTGCGACCCTTTATATCTCCCTTTCAAACGGTGTGCTGACTCATTTCCGTGATATTACCGGACTTTACCTCATGACTCGCAACCAGAATGCGGGCGAGGGCGGTGCTGTTAAGTTCGAGCTTGACGGCAAGGAAATGTCTGTGAATCCCCCGTACCGCCATGTGCTTGAAAGCGTTGGTGCTGAGGTGCTCATCAAGGATCAGTACGGCAACCCCTTCTTCACTGTAAACACCTACGGTAAAGGTAAGGTTTATTTGATCAACACACCCATTGAGACTATTGCTTCAATGTCACCCGGTGCGATCGTTGACGGAAAGCAGATCCCCTACATTCTTCGTCACGATCTTTACAAGCTTTACAAGCGGCTTGGAATCAAGAACAAGGACAAGATCGCGTCAAACGAGAATCCTTCAATCGGCGTGACAGAGCATATCGTTGCCGATGATGAGCGTATCATCAACGTGCTCAACCACTGCCCGTATGAGCAGACAGCACAGATCACTCTTGAGGGCGGATTCAAGTATGACAGCATCATTTCCGCAAGCCTTGAGAGCACGGCAACTGCAATGGACGGCGGAGTGGCTATCACTCTTCCCGCAAACACAGGTGCGGCTGTTGTTGTAAAAAGATAAATAAAAACAAAAGAGGCTCGGTGAGAGTCTCTTTTTTGCATGTATAGAATAAAACAAGAGACCCACCCAGGTGAGTCTCTTTTCTTTTTTAGGTTGCATTAGCCTTTGGGGAAGTAAACTACCTTTTCGGGGAGCTCGATGTTAAGATTCCACTGTGTAGGATCAATACCGATCTGCTCGAACTGTTCCCATGTGATCTCGATAACGCCTGCAGCGGTTTCTGTGATGAGAGTCTTGATGTCTACGTCGTTACGGAGATTTGTGTAAGAGGAAACATTGCTGTTTGTGGTGTAAACTTCACCGTACGGAACGTCAAAGTCTTCCGGATTTGTGTAGAGCCAGAACA
>JAGBGV010000402.1 GCA_017935805.1 Clostridia bacterium
AGAAGCGAAGCAGGCGGCAATGACGGATATAAACAAGATAGCGGCAGATATAGAGAAGGAAGCGAATATCGAGACACTAGTTATATCCAAGGGATTCGAGCAGTGTATCGCGGTTATCAGCGATGATAAATGCAATATTATCGTTCAGACAAACGGACTCTTGCCCGGTCAGGTGGCACAGATTGCTGAAATAGTATATGAGCAAACCGGAATCATTCCCGAAAACTTGAAGATTATCGAGAAAAACACATAAAAAAGACCTCCCGACATTGGTTAATGATCGGGAGGATATTTTTGCTTATTTCTTTTTTCTCTTTGATGCTGTAATTACAACAATTATTACTGCGATTACGCCGATAATAATTACGTAAGGTGCAATATTGGATTTTGTCTCGGGTGCTGTAGGTGCATCCGTTTCGGGTGCTTCTGTTTCAGGAGCATCTGTCTCGGGTGCCTCGGTTTCGGGAGCCTTTGTTTCTCTGGGTCCTGTTTCAAGTACCTCAGGGAAGCGCTCTGCAAGAGTATGGGTATAGAGCCAGTCGATCATTTCACCGTCAACAGCCGCATAATCCCATGCATTGTGACCTACACCGTTATATGATTTGAAATAGAAGTCCTTGTTTCCTGCTGAACGAATTGCTCTTGCCATAGTGCGTGTGCCTTCTGAAGGAACAACGTTGTCATTTGAACCATGGAATGTTCGAATAGGCATATCCTTGAGCACTTCTGCCTTTGTGGGGTCTGCAGCACCGCAGATCGGAACAGCAGCAGCGAAGATCTCGGGGTGACGCATGATAGCATCCCATGTGCCGAAGCCGCCCATAGATACACCCATAATATAGATCTGACCGCGGTCTCCGCCGTATTCTGTGCAGACGTTGTCGAGAAGCTTAAGAGCAGTCTTTAACGCCTTACTTTCGGGTATTTCATCAACGGAATAGTTACCGTTTTCCCAGGGAGTGTTAACCCACTGATCTTCTACCGGGCACTGAGGCGCGATGATAATTGTGTTCTCAAGTAATTCGGGACGTGTTGCATAAAGATCGTCAATTACATGATTGAGATGGTTCTGGTTGTCATTTCCTCGCTCACCTGCGCCGTGAAGGAAGAGAAGAACAGGATAGTACTCTGTCTCTTTATAGTCCACGGGAAGGATAACGGTGTAAACCAATTCGTAATTATCCTCATCAGCGTTTACAATTGTTTCTTTGATCACTGTAGCGGATTCTGGTATAGCGAACACCGGAATGACAGTTGTGCAGACAAGCAGCACCGCAATGAACAATTGAACTATTTTTTTCATAATGATACCTCGTTTCGGTTGTTACCTAAAGTATACCATTATTATCATAAAAAATCAATAGTTTCCTTTTGTTTACAGAAAATTATTGCGTTTTAAGTGTGAAGTGTGTTATAATTATTCAGAAATATATTATAAGGAGATAAAAATGACTTGGCTTAACGAATTCGAGGTGGGATTGCTTAAGGGATTACATGATGCGCTGCAGTGTACATTTCTTGACAAGTTTTTTCCGCTTATCACATCTCTCGGCAACGCAGGTATCTTTTGGATAATTGTTGCAGTTGTCCTGCTGTTCTTCAAAAAGACACGCAAGGCAGGTGTAACCATGGCAATATCATTGATTCTCGGACTCATTATCTGTAACCTTACAATGAAGCCCCTTATCGCGCGTATCCGTCCATACGATTTTGACACATCTCTTCAGGCGCTTATGCTGATCGACGCAGAGCACGATTTCTCTTTCCCCTCAGGTCATACTGTAGCATCTATTGAAGCAGCAGTAGCTCTGTGGCTCAACAACAAAAAGTGGGGTACAGCAGCTATAGTTCTTGCGGCCGTTATCGCTTTCTCGCGTCTGTATTTGCTTGTGCATTATCCCACAGACGTGCTGGCAGGAGTGATTATCGGTGTAGCAATTGCCTTTGCAGCATTCGCACTGGCAAAATGGCTAATCAAGGTAACAAAAATGCCTTGCGCCGATTAAAAAGCCGGATAACGCTCAAGATCAAGCTTGCTGACATAATCTGAAATTGTGTCGGCTGAGATCTTCAGTCTGCGCATCTCGTCATCATTTAACGGAATATCAAGTACCTGTCTCACACCCTCGCGCCCTATGACCGCGGGAACGCTGAGACAGATATCTTCAACGCCATAATGTCCGCTTACAAGAGTGGATACAGGGAGGATCGAGCCGTCGTCGCTTACGATGGATTTTACGATCCTCTTTGTTGATTGGGCGATTGCGTAATAGGTTGCACCTTTGTCGCGGATTATATCGTATGCGCTGTTTTTCACATGATCGAACAAGGGATACAGCTCATTCATGCTCATTCCGTGAATCTTGCAGTAGTCGATCAGATCAATTCCCGATACGTTGGCAGATGACCATACCGCAAGTTCGCTGTCGCCGTGCTCTCCAATGATAAAAGAATGAACATTACGGGAGTCTATCCCGAGCCGGTTGCCTACAAGATATTTAAGACGAGCGGAGTCGAGAACAGTGCCGCTGCCTATCACTCGACTCGGATCAAATCCAGACAGCTTCAGCGCAACGTGGGTGAGTATATCCACGGGATTTGTTACAACAAGAATGATGCACTCCTTGTTCACTTCAGTTATGCGGTCAATGATGTCGTGGAATATCTTTGCGTTTCTGTGAAGCAGATCGAGGCGGGTTTCTCCTTCCTTCTGATTAACACCTGCCGCGATAATTATTATTGAGGCGTCATGGAGCGCAGAATAGGTTGACGAATATATCTGCATTTGCGAGAGGAAGGGAAGGCAGTGCGCCATATCAAGAGCCTCGCCGCGTGCCTTTGACTCGTTTACGTCAATAAGTGCCATTTCGTTAAACATTTCGCTTTCCATAAGCGTATAAGCAATAGTTGCGCCAACAAATCCGCAACCAACTATACCAACCTTTTTTATATCAGTCATACAGACCTCCGAAAAAACATATTTCGGGATTAGTATGCGCTGATCTGCAATATTTATCCGAAAATAAAACAAAACTGCATTACGGTGAATGCAGTCTTATTTTTTATCTAATTTCAACAGTGACCTTCTTGTCAGCCATTTTTGCGGCTGCCTTTGTGACGGTACGGAGCGCACGGGCGATTTTGCCATGCTTGCCAATGATCATGCCCATGTCGGCTTCTGCTACCTTAAGTGTCAAAACAGTGCCGGATTCATTTTCTTCTTCCGTTACACTAACAGAGTCCGGATCGTCTACAATAGCGCGAGCCATACCGGCAAGAACCTCTTTTAAGTCAATGTCGTGATAGGTTGCACCAGTTGTGTTGTCCATAATTATTTAACAATACCGGCCTTTGTGAGAAGAGACTTAACTGTTTCAGTGGGCTGAGCACCGTTCTGGAGCCACTTCTGAACCTTCTCCTCTTCAACCTTAACTGTAGCGGGATTTGTCATAGGATCGTAGTATCCAACTTCCTCGATGAATCTGCCATCACGGGGAGATCTGGAATCTGCAACAACGATGCGGTAGAAGGGAGATTTCTTTTTACCCATTCTTCTGAGTCTGATCTTAACCATTTTGTCCTCCAAAATTTTGATAATATATATTTTTTTATTTTATAAAAATCCGCGGTGTGTTTATCACATCTTAAACGGCATTTTCATCTTTTTCATGGCTTTCATGCCTTTTTTGCCGGATGAGAACTGCTTGATCATGTTGTTCATCATGTCATACTGCTTGATGAGCTTGTTGACCTCTTCAACAGTTGTGCCGCTGCCGGCTGCGATTCTCTTACGTCTTGAACCGTTGAGCAGATTCGGATGCTCTCTCTCTTCAATAGTCATTGAAAGGATGATTGCCTCTGTTCTTGCCATAGCACGCTCATCGATCTTTGCGTCCCTGAGCTGACCTGGCTTGATTCCTGGAATCATACCTGCTATCTGATCGAGGTTACCCATGTTTTTGATCTGTCTGAACTGATCAAGGTAATCTGTAAGAGTGAAAGTATTTTCGCGGAGCTTTCTTTCAAGCTCTTCCGCTTTTTTATCATCAAAGGCCTGCTGAGCCTTTTCGATTAAAGTAAGAACGTCGCCCATACCGAGGATTCTCGATGCCATACGGTCCGGGTGGAAGGGCTCGATCGCATCAAGCTTTTCACCGATACCTATGAACTTAATGGGCTTGCCTGTAACATGGCGGATGGAAAGTGCCGCACCGCCTCTTGTATCACCGTCAAGCTTTGAGAGAAGCACACCTGTGATATCAAGCTGCTCGTTAAAGGATGAAGCAACATTGACAGCGTCCTGGCCGGTCATGGCGTCAACAACGAGAAGTATCTCTGTAGGCTCAACATTTTCCTTAATGGAACAGAGCTCGTTCATCAGCACTTCATCGACGTGGAGTCGACCTGCAGTGTCAATGAATACCATATCGTGACCGTGACGGCGTGCGTGTTCAAGTCCGGCTTTGGCGATCTCGACAGGGTTGCCGAGTCCCATGTCAAACACGGGAATGTCTATCTGAGCACCAACAACCTTGAGCTGATCTATAGCGGCAGGTCTGTAAACGTCGCAGGCTACAAGCAGGGGTCGCTTGCCTTGCTTTTTATACATACCGGCGAGCTTTGCGGAATGTGTTGTCTTACCCGAGCCCTGTAGACCGACCATCATAACAACTGTCGGGGGCTTTGAGGAGATCTGAAGCTTGTTGTTAGCCTCACCCATGAGTTTTATGAGCTCTTCATGCACGATCTTGATGATCTGCTGTGCGGGAAGGAGACTTTCAAGCACTTCAGAACCAACTGCACGCTCGGTTACAGTTTTGATAAATTCACGAACGACCTTGAAGTTTACGTCAGCCTCAAGCAGAGCAAGCTTGACTTCACGCATACCTTCTTTTACGTCAGCTTCTGTGAGTTTACCTTTATTTCTGAATTTTTTGAAAGCTTTCTCAAGCTTTTCCGATAAATTATCAAACATTTTTACTCCTGTATGTCACTGTCCGACTTGTCTGTAGAACGAACAGCGTTCAGCATCTCGATGACCTTTTTGAGAGTATCTCCTGTGCCGTTACATCCTAACGCATCCTCAAGTAAGGATATCGCGTTATCAATAACAGCGGATTGCTCGCGACTCTTTTCTACGATTTTCAGCTTTGCTTCATATGCGTAGATCTCTTCCTCGCTTTTCTTTATTGCATCACGGACGCCCTGACGGGAAATGCCTGTGATCTCTGAAATCTCTGCAAGTGAGTAATCTTCGTTGTAGTAGTAGTCAAGTATCTCACGCTTGCGCTCTGTAAGAAGCACACCGTAAGTGTCAAGCAGAACGGGGAACATCATATTTTTTTGAAACATAAAATCCCCTCACAATGCTGTAAAGTAAATCACTTTACAGAGTATAGCATACTGTTCGATCTTTGTCAATAGGAAAAACAAAATATTTTTGGAAATTTTCACAAAAAATATAGGCTGTCCCCGTGCAAGATCACCATAGGACAGCCTGTGTTTATTGTATTATTTTCCTATCCACTTAAGGAGCAATTCTGCATCACGGTAAAGCTGATCTTCGCTTCCGTCGCAAACAAATTCCATGTGAAGACTGTGATCGCGTCCGTCACCCCCGATGATATCGAGATACTTTCTCCAAATTGTCTCACCATTTTTGAGTGGAAGCATATCTCCTCCGATCCAGTGGAAAACATGAATGTTTGTGCAGTAAGGCATTATCTTTTTGCAAGATGTAATGTTGTATTCCTCGTCCTTGAACTGATTGGGCTGCCAGTAGAGTCGAAGGTTTTCCTCTCCAACCTCATCATACAGTCGAAGAGCACTGTCGTAGTGATCGGTCAGGGTTTCGCCGTGAAATTCGGGACATACAGTGATGCCGTAAGGAGACGCCGCTTTGCAAACTCTCTTCAGGTTTTCTGTGGTAGCGCGTCTTTCGTCCTCTGTTGCATCGCATGACCACTTTTTGCCTGCCCAGACTCTAATCATCTTAGCACCGAGCTTGGCAGTTGTCTCGATCTGTGCCGCAATTTCTTCATCCGTGCCGGTGCATCTGTAGTATGATCCGTAGGATGCGATCTTGATGCCGTGCTTTGCAGACGCATCAACTGCTGCATCAATTGCAGTAATATCCATAGGGGGAACATGAACGTCACCACCCCATTCGATCTCATATAGTCCAGCTTTCTTTGCAATTTCTGCAACCTTATCCTTGTCAAACTTTCTGAATGTGACAGAAATCAGTCCGGGTGTAAGCATATTTTTATCTCCTGTTATTTAGATTAATCTATATTTTTTCAGCACATCTGTAAGCCGCGCAAGATTATCATTACCGATTTCGCAAAGCGGCAACCTTAATGTGCCGCTGCAAAGTCCCGTTATCTCACAAGCGGCTTTTATCGGTATTGGATTTACCTCGCAGAACAATGCTTTGAACAGTTCGTGATACTTCTTTTGAGCACTTGCCGCTGCAACGATATTACCTGACACGGCTGATACTGCCATATCGTGCATCTCTCGGGGGATAATGTTTGCCGCAACAGAGATCACGCCGCATCCGCCGAGTGATATTATCGGAACTGTCTGATCATCGTTTCCACTGTAAAGTGCCAGCTTGTCACCTACACGGGAAGCTATGTCTGCCGCATAGGAAATGTTACCTGAGGCCTCTTTTATACCCACGATATTCGGGTGATCCGCAATCCGCTCATATACTGAAAGCGGAATATTTACTCCGGTGCGGGAGGGGATGTTGTACAGTATAGTCGGACAGTCAGCTGCATCCGCTATGGCAGAGAAGTGACGTACAAGCCCCTCATCACTCGCCTTATTGTAGTAAGGAGAGACTACGAGGATTCCATCGCATCCGCACTCTCGTGCAAATTTTGACAGCTCAACGGAATAGGCAGTTCTGTTTGTGCCTGTGCCTACGATCAGCGGAACTCTGCCGCCAACCTTTTCAGCTGCGTAACTGATGCATTCGCGCCTCTCTTTGTCGGTCATGGTGGATGACTCGCCTGTTGTGCCAAGTACTAAAATTGCGTCAGTGTCCGAGGAGACTTGAAAGTCAATCAGCCTGCCGAGAGAGGGAAGATCGAGAGAACCGTCGCTGTAAAACGGTGTAACCAGGGCAACACACGACCCTGTGAACGGTAATGATTTATATGACATAGTAAACTCCAAACATAAATTGATCGAAAACAGTTGAAAACGGCCGCGATGTGTTATATAATTATAAATAGCCGTTTTCTTACAATACAATTTATGCCGAGCGAAGTCTATTGTTTACAATAATGATAACACGCACACCACGGTTTGTCAAGGCACGGCTGGTAACCGAAATAAAACAAATCGGAGCTGAATTATGATTAAAAATGCACTTCCGCAGACTGATTTGCGTATGTCGGATTTTTATTATGACTTGCCTGAGGAGAGAATAGCACAAACTCCCCTTGAGCCCCGTGACTCATCCCGCCTTTTGGTTCTCGACCGAGAAAGTGACACTATTGAGCACAAGGTGTTCAGAGACATTATCGACTATCTTGAGCCGGGAGACGTGCTTGTTGTTAACGATACCAGAGTTATCCCCGCGCGAATCATCGGTCACAGAAAGCTGCGCTACGATGAATTCACAAAAGAAAAGGTGGAAACCGGATCAACAGCCCCTGTTGAGCTTTTGCTTCTCAAACAGCGTGAGAACGATGTGTGGGAGGCGCTTGCAGGACCCGGAAAACGAGCAAAGCCGGGAGACGTTATCGAATTCGGTGACGGACTTCTTGAGGCTCATATCCTTGATGTAATTGAAGGTGGATGCAGACTTGTTAAGTTTATCGTTAATGGTGCTGAAACAATGTTTGAAGCTCTTGACATCCTCGGCACAATGCCACTTCCACCGTACATTACGGAAAAGCTTGACAATCCCGAAAGATACCAGACTGTGTACTCTCGTCACCAAGGATCAGCTGCAGCACCAACCGCGGGACTTCATTTTACTCCCGAATTGCTCGAGCGCATCAAGGAAAAAGGAATCGAGATAGTTCCCGTATTGCTTCATGTAGGACTTGGCACGTTCAGACCTGTAAAAGAGGACAAGATAGCTGATCACGAAATGCATTCCGAGTACATTCGCGTGACAGAAGAATCAGCAAAAATTATAAACGAACGCAAGGCGGCAGGCGGCAGAGTTATCGCTGTAGGAACAACATCATGCCGTGTTCTTGAATCTGCGTCTACTGATGACGGAGTGCTTCAGACTGTTGACACCGACACAGGAATTTTTATCTACCCGGGATATAAATTCAAGATAGTTGACGCGCTTATCACCAACTTCCATTTGCCGGAAAGTACACTTCTCATGCTTGTGTCTGCTCTTTCAAGCCGTGAGCAGATAATGAAGGCATATAACACCGCAGTGGAAGAAAAGTACCGCTTCTTCAGCTTTGGAGATGCAATGTTTATTAAGTAAAGGAGATATACGTTATTGACTTCTTTATTGGTGCGGGAGAAAAGGAATTTTTAGAGTGGTACAATTATGTTGAATTTTTTAATGAACTTTTTAATAGCCTTGTTGCCAATAATTGCGGCATCATTAATTTTGAGATTTGTCAGGAAAACACCTATATATCAAAACAGAGTCAAACGGATAATTGTTGCAATCGTTGCATGTCTAATATTTATTATTTATGCAGTAATGTCTAAACGGCTTATCGATGTTCCTGAGTGGGTATCAAATATTCAAGGTGCTAATATAGTTGTTTTTTTGATTCGTTGGTTTGAGCGGAAGTAATAAAATGTTTTACGAATCTTGCAAAAGGAGAAAACATGACAAACGACATCTGGACAACGTTATATAATAAAGCGGTAGCTGTGCAAAATCCCTGTGTGATCTCACCGTTTATTGAGGCGGGAGGGGTTGGCGCTGCAATACTGACAAAAAGCGGAAATATTTATACCGGTGTCTGTATAGATACGGCAAGCACCCTCGGAATGTGTGCAGAGCGAAATGCAATAGCCAACATGATTACAAACGGCGAGCATAATATTGACAAGGTAGTTGCTGTCATGCCAAACGGTAAGGTCGGATCTCCTTGCGGTGCGTGCCGCGAGTTTATGATGCAGCTTGCCTGTGACAGCGGTGAGATAGAAGTACTTACCGATTACGAAAGTCGAACTGTAGTAAAACTAAAAGAACTTTTCCCGGACTGGTGGGGAAAAGAGCGTTATGAACAAAACAAAAACGCTTCAATTATACATAATGACGATTTTTAACGAATCAGCTTTTGGATCTTTTATTGGAAAGATTAATATGATATAATCTATATGTAACTAATAAATAATCACAAAATAATAAGGACATATATGAAGCTTGTATCACACAAACAATTAATAGATTTAACGTATATGCTGGAACAGGATACGAAGTTTATCAAATTTCCCGTTAAACTATTCACAAATTGCTTCTATACAATATTTTTCTATAGCTTTTTTATGGGCTTGTTTGCGTATAACATTTTGTATAGTGTGTCCTTATTTATTTTATTGTTTATGTCCTACTATACTTTCTTATTTGCGAATCTGTGGAAGTTATACCGGTTATCAATCATTAAACTACTTATGTTTCAGCTTGTTTGTTGTAGTTTTGTGATTTTTCTTGGATTTACATCTCAAAAACCATTAATTTTGCTGCTGAAATATCTCTTTTCTCTGTATTCAAGTATGTTAAATTAATTTGGAGTGTGATTATGAAAGAATTATTCGCAAAAACAAATAGCAATATTGAATCCTGGAGTGAGACCATTTCATCTCTCGGTGCTGATTCATTACTCGGAATGGGCAAGGATAAACTTGCGGAATATATCTCAACTGATTTTAAGGAAATTCTACGTCGCCAGGATATGTATAGAGATTGTATTAATAACCCTATACTCATCTCAGCTTTTGACGAGATTTGTGAGAAGATCAAAATTATCTTTGAACTAAAGACAAAATCTGCTACATATTCAAGTATGGAAAGCTCATTATATAATTTTAGAACGCTTGAGCTATATATTGAAATGGTTCTAAAAATTGATAATATGTATGAAGAGCTGTATGATGTTCTTAATTCTGTTATTTTGAAGGATTTTTTGGTGGCGGGTCATAATCTTGCCGAAGATAAAGATTTCGACAGCATTAGAGAATACATTATAGAAATAAATGATAAGCTTAGAACTGTTCGCAGCTTTACAATTGGAATTAACCTAAACTCAAAGCTTGAGCCTTCAGAAATTGGGATAATTTCTATGAATGATGATCTCTTTGTGTCATCTAATTTTTTCACAAAGACATTCTCGGATTTTGACGGCACGAGGTTTGTGACTCCTCTTGTGAATCTTAGTGCTGATGCTCCTTTGCTTGAACAGTCTTTGTATGTTTCTCTGAATCAGAGTTTAGTCAAGGCGGTAAACAAGGCGCGTCTTGCTATGATCAGTAGAATGAACGATTATTGCGATGAGTTTCTCGCGTGTTATAATGATATTCGCTATCTTAGACATACAGTTAAGTTTATTAATGGAATCGTTGAAAAGAACGCTTTATATTGTTTCCCAAAAGTTTCTACTGAAAAAACTGAAGTTAAATATTCTTGTCCTCCAACCTTGCTTAATAAATTGGAATATAAGAATATAGTCAAGAATGACATAATATTTGAGCGAAATAAAGCACAGGTCTATATCTTGACCGGGGCTAATAGCGGGGGAAAAAGTGTTTTTTTTCGCAACGTAGGATTGCAGCAGATTCTATTTCAGCTTGGTATGCCTGTTGTTGCAAATCGCGCAGAAATGTTCCCGGTTAATAATTTGCTCACTCATATCAGCACAGACATTGATGGTAATGATGAGAGCCGGTTTGTATCTGAGTGTAAGCGCATGAGAGAGATACTGGACAAAACCGATCGACATACGATGATTTTGATGGATGAGACTTTCTCAGGAACCGGTGCATCTGAAGGAGCTGCAGTTGCTCAGCAGGTTCTGAAAACTATTTGCCACCGAGATTGCTTCTGTATTTATTCAACACATCTTCACGAAATTAACAGCTTCATAGATGAACTGAATGATAGAAGAGCAATTGTATCTCCTATGAAGGTTGAGACTAGAGATGGGAAGCGGACGTTCCGTATTATATATAATGCAGCTGACGATTACAGCCATGCCGAAGATATTGCAAGAAAGTACGGACTTGAATTCAAGGAATAAACTGATAAG
Organism: Clostridia bacterium; assembly: GCA_017935805.1. The sequence goes on from JAGBGV010000402.1 coordinate 11,247, forward strand.
GAAACTACATGAACAAAATTAAAACGATTTCAATACTCGGACCTACCGCGTCGGGAAAAACAGGACTTGCCATAGAACTTGCGAAGAGGCTTGACGGCGAGATAATTTCCTGTGACTCCATGCAGTTGTACCGAGGAATGGATATAGGCACAGCAACTCCCGATATGGAAGAGCGCGCCGGAATACCACATCATCTGATGGACGTGGTAGACCCAGAATATGATTTTTCAGCATGGAGTATGCCAAGCTTGCTTCGGAGGCTATCGCTGATGTTGCATCC
>JAGBGV010000036.1 GCA_017935805.1 Clostridia bacterium
CATATTCGTGAAAAAACAATTATCAATTCGTTGTTTCAAATCCAAGCAATCCTTGGATTTACTCATCAAAAAAGACATAGCCTAATAATAAGCTATGTCTTTTGATTTGTACCTGCTTTATCGCAGGTACGCCAAACAGGGCCTTTTTTTATTTAGCCGGTGTGAGACGCTGTGTGACGTCAGGCAAAGTGAATGCATCACTCACCGTACAGGAGCATAACCTCCGGATTGCCGTCTTCGTCTATGAGAACTATGCGTCCGTCAACTACGGCGATGTCGTAATAATACTTTTCTTCTTCTTCGTATGACTCAATGCATACCCGAACAATGCCGTTTTCTGACTCCTCAAAGCTCAGTTCTCCCCAACGTGAATAGAATATACTGTTATACTCCTCCTCGCCGTTTTCTATAGCGGTGAGAGTAAAGGTGAACAGCCCCGATGTGGGTCCCATGCCAAGCTGACATACCTCGAGCAGCCCGTCGCCGTCAATATCGAAGATAAGCTCGTCGTATATGGGAAGTCCCGTCACTTCATATCCCTTGTAGGCTGTTACCGCCTTGGGTATGGGTGAGGTATTCCAGAACATTTCCTCAACATACTTGGCGTGTTCCACCGGATCTCCCATGTAAACGTAGCTGGAGTGAGGCGCCCACGTCTGTATGATTGATATTTCGCTTTCGTCAAGTCCGTAGGAATACACGATCTCGCGCATCTCCTGTGTTGTTGCGGGGGGACGATCCATCAGCTGCTGCCATGTGTACTGTGCGTTCTTTCCGGGAACAAGGACCCAGTTGTAATTATCCCTTGCCAACTGATACCAGTAGATCTCAAGACCTTTCGACGTGTTCAGCCCGAAGAAGTGGGGATATACCCTCCTTAGCGAGTCGAGATAACTTGTTGCCGTGGCTTTCAGCACCGCCCCTGACGGAAGCGTAAGATCGAATTCTCCCGCAGTCGGCTCAGTTACCTCTATCTCAAGAGAGATCTCGTTGCTTTCGGGATCGCCGCCGTTTATGCTGTAGTATGTGACAAATTTATACTTGCCCGTTTTTGTCATATCCACATAAGACAGCGGGTAGGACTTTTCTGCAGTACCGCCGGGTGGGCAGAGGTATCCCTCAAGGGTGAAGTACAGTGCAAATCCGCCTGTGTCACGGGCATCCACCCACTCTCCGTCCTCGTATCGGTACATATCAAATCGGTTGCCGAATATCACCACATCTTCGCTGACATTGTACCACTTCATTTTCAAATAAGGGTACTCGGAGCTGATGTCTGCGGAGATCAGCTCAATTGCGATTCCTTCAAGTCCGCTGTCGCATATGGGAAGGGGCGGGAATTCCCCATTTTTGACCTTTGCTTTCGGGTTTGTCAGGAAGCATACCCCAAGGACTATGCACAGCACAAGTGCGGCGGCTATTACCCAGAAGGCGGGCTTTTTGTAGTTCAGCACCGATCTGATGCGGGACTTTACCCCAACCTCGCCAAACGCGAGAGGACAAGCGGCTATCACCCGACGGGGTACACTGCAGTTTATCAGCGCCTCGGAATATGGAGCTTTTGCACTCTCTCCCATAGCCTTGAGCACTCGCTCGTCGCAGGCGATCTCAATATCACGGCACAGGAGAATGTACGCGATCCACATAAGAGGATTGAACCAGTACACGGTCAGAATAAGAAATCCCAGGGGCTTCCACCAGTGGTCGCGGCGCTTCAGGTGGGATCTTTCGTGGGCGAGGACGTACTCGATATCTGCTTCCGCTATGTCAGAGGGGAGATATATCCGCGGCTTTATCAGTCCGAGGATAAATGGAGAGCGCACATGGTCGCACAGCCAAACGTTGCCGCACATTGGTGTTGCTTCTCTTACCTTTCTGCGTACGAGGACGTAGCTGAATACGGTGTAGATGATCATGACCGCCATGCCCACTACCCAGAGGATGCCCAAAATCTCAAGCAGCACCTGCATCGGATTGACGCTGGCACCGGGCGTGGGAGCGAAAGATTCAGATATCACCGGGTTTATGGCGGAGTTGACTGCCTCAAAGCCGGTATGAACCGTAGGGGCAGGGGAATATATTA
>JAGBGV010000037.1 GCA_017935805.1 Clostridia bacterium
ATGCTCCCCACGAGAGTGGGGACGTTAGGTGAAGAATTAAGCTCGGTTGTAGATAAAGGAGATAAAGTGCAGTTTGAGCCTACTCAGGGCGGGAGAACACCACGGGTGCATACCACACACAACGTCAAAAGCAAACCGAAAAAATGATGCGCCCACAAATATTTTTTCGTTATTCTTCTTTCTTTTTTTCTTTCCCCGTGCTATAATCATAAAAAATACACTTGAGAGGTAAACCAATGAAAAAACGCACCTATTTAATTATTGTATGTATGCTTGCGATCTCCCTGCTTGTTTGTTCCGCGGTGAGTGCGAGCGCTGAAGGAATAACAAAGGAAGTTGCGTTCACGGGCACAAGTGAAGAAAACTACTTCGTCGCATCTCCCGGGGTTTATGAAATGGGCGACGGATACGCGGTTATATGGGTAACCTCATTTGACGGTACCGGCTACATTACCTACACCTATGAGGGTGTGGAATATACAGTCTACGACGAAGCAGACGGCGTTCTGAAAACGGACGAAAACATCCACGTTGTTAAGGTACCCCACGAGCATCTCTCCGATAACGAGTACACCGTTTACTCAAAAGAGGTGATCTCTCATGTGGGCGACAAGATCGAGTACGGCGTGACTCTCTCCGCAGGTCCCATCAAGCTGAAGGGCTATGACGGAGAAGAAACGATAGATATTATTGCTCTTACAGATATCCACACATATCTTGACAGAGTGACAAAGACATTATCTCACATTACAATGGACCCCGATCTTTTCGTGATTCTCGGCGACACCATTGAGTTTTCTGCGCAGACCTCCCATATAGAAGAGCTGTTCACAATAATTGGAACTGTATCCGGCGGTCAGTATCCTGTGGTATATTGCCGCGGAAATCACGAGGCCATGGGTGAGGCTGCACCTATGCTGAGAGATTATTTCCCCACCGAGACTGAGGGAATGTATTACGACTTCAGATTCGGACCTCTCTACGGTGTTGTGGTTGATACAGGCGCCGACCACGATGACGATACAGATCACTACAGTGACACAGTTTGCTTCCGTGATCACAGCGAAACAGAAGAGGCATGGCTTCGCTCCCTTGACGCTGACACAGATGCAAAGTACAGACTTGCCATAAACCATATCCCCATGATCCACAACCTGCCAAACGGCATCGACATGACTGATTCCATGGCTCATCTTGGACTTCAGCTTGGAATTTCCGGTCACGAGCACATAGTTGAATATTTACCTGTCGGAACATATGAAGGACTGAATTATCCTGCATACATCTGCGGCGGAAAGAGCGGCAGTGACGGATATGTGGCAATGCTTTTGACCTTTGACGGAGACGAGGCAAGACTCAAGGCTGTTGACATGGACGGCAACACAGTTCACGAAAACACAGTTAAGCTTGAGGGATATTTCGGCGAGCGTGCTGCTCTTGTGGAAGTTGAAAAGGGACTTAACGGGCTTGTCAAGATGAGAAGCAGCAACTTTGTTGCCATTACCGCAGGACCTGTTGTTATTGAGACAGGGGATGACTATTACACCGTAGTCTGGACTACTGACAAGGCTGCGTCCGGCGCTGTTGAGTACACATACAACGGAAAAACATACCAGGTGTTCGACCAGCAGATTGGCAACAGAATATTTGACACCGTACATTCGGTAAAGGTTCCGAAGGAGCATCTTAACGGCAACAGTTATGCTGTGCTCAGCTTCAATATGGAGAAATTCTATCCCTACGGTCCTGTTCGCGGCAAGGGTGTAAAAAGCGATGCTATCGAGTTTGCGGATATGGCTGCTCTTGACGAAATAAAGGCGGCTGTTATCAGCGAGGCAGAGAACGAGCCCCTTGAGGCGGAGTACAACGCTTACATTATTGACGAGAAGATTGTCGGCAGCTTTGACACGAAAGAGGATATAGCTGCGCTTATCTCTGTGGCAGCTGCTATCTCGGAAGGCAAGCTCCCCATTGTTATCTCCCGTGACGAGAACGGATTCAGCGGTATCTGCGGCACGGACCTTATCGGATACATGGGCAGCGGTGCTTTTGTAGAAGCAGAGGACGGAGAAGCAAAAATGACCTTCTACAGCGGAGACGAGCTTATTTACGCTGTTGATGACGAAAACGCAGACGGTCAGGCGGACAGACTTCAGAAAGCAAGACGTATGTTCTATATCGCCAGCCGACTGATGAGAAAATATTGATGATCGAACAACTGTATAGCCATAAAAATGCACCTTTGAGGTAAATCAATGAAAAAACTGATCAACGAAATACGCGCCATATCTCATGATTACGCAAGCATACCATTCTGGAGCTGGAACGATAAGCTTGAGGAGGAGGAATTGCGCCGCCAGATAAGAGATATGCACTCCCTCGGGATGAAGGGATTCTTTATGCACGCACGCGGCGGACTTCTCACGGAATATATGTCTGACGAGTGGTTCGACTGCATCTCTGCCTGCATGGATGAGGCGGAAAAGCTTGGTATGGAAGCGTGGGCTTACGACGAAAACGGATGGCCCAGCGGATTTGCGGGAGGCGTGCTGCTGAAGGACAAGCGAAACCACGCCCTTGCAATCGAGTACCGATTCGGCGCTTTCCCCGAGATAGACGAGGACATCATCTCCGTTTACCGAAAGAACTCTGACGGCTCATTCACCCGTGTTACCGAGGACTGCGGAGAGAGGGAATACCTCATTCTCTACAAGAGATACGACGAGAGCTATGTTGATACGCTGAACCCCGACATTGCGGATCAGTTTATTGCGGCAACTCACGAGGAATACAAGCGCCGCATCCCTGCCGACAAGTTCGGTGAAGGCAAGCCAATGCCCGGATTTTTCACCGACGAGCCACAGTACTACCGTTGGGGCAATCCTTACTCAAACACTCTCCCGGAGCAGTTCGAGAAAACTTACGGCTACTCCATTTTCGATAAGCTTCCCGCGATATTCTTCAATTTCGAGGGAGCAGACAAGTTCCGCTACGATTACTACTACCTTATCCACAAGCTGTTCATCAATAATTTCATCAAAAAGCTGTACGATTGGTGCACCGAAAACGGCGTGGGACTCACAGGTCACGCAGTAGAGGAGACAACTCTCAACTACCAGATGATGTGCACAGGCAGCGTTATGCCTTTCTACGAATATGAGACTATCCCCGGGGTTGACTACCTTGGTCGCCAGATCGAGGATGACCTTTCCTTCAAGCAGCTCGGCTCCGCTTGTGCACAGCTGGGCAAGAAGAAGGCGATTTCCGAAATGTTCGCTTGCTGCGGATGGGCGGTATCCCCCACAGAGCTGAAAAAGGTTGCCGAGGTGCAGTATGCGTCGGGTATCAACATGATGTGCCAGCACCTGTACCCCTATTCCGAGCGCGGTCAGAGAAAGACTGACTATCCTCTCCACTATTCCGATCACAACCCTTGGTCGGCTCAGATGCGGGAGTTCAATGATTATTTCGCAAACCTCGGTGCAACTCTCTCACGCGGCGTGGAATACGCACCGATTCTGGTGATCCATCCCGCACACGGCGCATTCTGCAAGTACCGCAAGGACACCGACTCACTTGACGAAATCGAAGCAAAGCTGTTCGAGATGTCACGGCTGCTGGGAGACAATCAGGTTCCATACCACTACGGTGACGAGTGGATGATGGAGCGCATGGCTGAGGTGAAGAACGGCAAGATCAAGGTAGGACTTTGCGAATATGAAGCAATAATCGTGCCCTTTACTTACTCTCTTGACACAAACACAGTGCGCTTGCTGCGCGAATTTATTGATCAGGGCGGCAAGGTGTGGCTGTACGGCGGAGTGCCCCCCTATGTTGACGGTGAGGCGGCAGGAGACAGGCTTGATTTCCTCCACTCCACTGCTACAAAAGAGGATATCTTCGCATACCGCGATGCAGTGATCACAGAGGACGGCAAAAACATCGTAGGACTGCGCAAGATGACTCGCCTGACCGAGTGCGGACGCATCGTTTATCTCACAAACACAGGCAAGGCGACACACTGTCCCGTGAAAATCAGTCTGAAGGGCAAAAATTGGGTTGAACTTGACGTGGCTACCCTTGAAGTGAAGCCTGTGGCACAGCGCGCGACCGAGGATGGGGTGGACGTTTACCTCTCCTTTGAGGATGGCGAATCTCATGTGCTTATAGAGCGTGATATCGCCACATACGAGCACCTGCCCATTCCTGCGCTTCCCACGGAGTTCATCCCGATCCCCGAAAAGGTGCGACTTGCGGCAAAGCCCGAGAACGTGATGACTCTTGATATGCCCGCGTACTCCTTCGACGGCGTGAATTACGAGGAGCCGCTGTACATCATGGGTGTCCGCGATATGCTGCTTCGTATGCGTCACGAGGGCAAGGTGTACCTCAAGTTTACTGTAAACTGCGAGGCTGTTCCCGACTCACTCAAGCTGGTGGCAGAGCCTATGTATACTTCAATTACCGTCAACGGAACTTCCGTTACACCTGACGGCGGTTGGTGGTTTGACAGATCATTTACCACAATGGACGTCGCAAGCCTCATGAAGCTTGGTGAAAACGAGATCATTGTGGAAGTGAACCACCACCAGAGCGATTATGTTTACTACGTTCTCTACGGCGGGGTTTCCGAGGCACTGCGCAACTGCATCGTGTTTGACACGGAGATCGAATCTCTCTATTTGGTTGGCGACTTCGGTCTGCGCCTTGAGGGTGAGGTAACAGAGGGCGAGCGGGAGACTACCCTGTTCGACGGACAGTTCGTTATGACGGGTACACCGAGCGAGGTATCGTCCGCTGACACCGTAACCGATCACTTTCCCTTCTTCGGCGGCGAGATGTGTTTTGAGTTCACTTACAGCTACGAGGACGGCAAGCCTACTGTGCTGAAGTTGGACGGACGTTACGCCACAGCGGAGATCACAGTGAACGGCTGCACCAAAAAGCTCATGTGGAAGAATACCGCGGATCTGTCCGACTGCCTCACAAACGGAGAGAACAAGATCGCGGTAAAGCTGACCTGCGCTATGCGTAACACCATGGGCCCCCACCATTACATTGCGGATGAGCTGGAGCTTGTGGGACGTCAGATGTGGACCTTCGAGAACGAGTGGAACGGTCGCGAATGCCCGGTATACAAGAAGCGCTATTCATTTGTGAAATTCGGATTGACAAAATAAAGAAAAGAGACCCGATAAAGTGAACCTTTGGCTCGCTTTTGGGTCTTTTCTCTTTTATTTTCAACCGAACTTAATTGTTCAACCCAAGGCCCCACTCTCGTGGGGAGCATAAGAGGTATGGACGCTATGCGCTATGCACCAAAGAGGTATCACCGGCGATCTGGGTGGAATGTGGGGCGAACAAAACATGACGTTAGTTGATTCCACCCACGAGGACTGAGTCCTCGGTCAGTAAGCCAATATTTCTTAAGGAATCTCAGCCGCTTAGAGAAGGGAAAGAGCTTGTATCAAGTCACAAGTGACGTTGCTACCGCGCTGTTTCCCCTCTCTAAGAACTCTCCCCTTTGTTTTCGTATAGCTAACCCATTTAGCCAACTACACCCATTTCATCTTCCCTCATCGGCACACCAATCCCGCCTAATCTTTGCTATTTCGCGCAGTTCGATTTATGATTTCTTTAAGTGGTATGTTTGTGTACAAGTTCTAACTAAAGTTGAAACAAGTTGGGGATTCTTAAGGGGAAGAATCAGAGAGATTGCAGTTAAGTTTTCAGATCTATAACAATTGGCGGGATTCGGGCGGGTGGAAGTATAGGTGAAAGTAAATATCCCGTTCTCCTTCTCCTTAAGTGCCTGGATTCGCAAGGACTCGAATTTATCTAACCGAGGACGCAGTCCTCGTGGGCAGGGTTAACTATAGCCATGATTTTTGTTCTCTAAATACCCTGCCCGGGTGCGCCCTCCCACGCGGAGTGGGCAAATGAGGTTAATTAATAAGTATAGTTAAATATTAAAAAGAAAAGTGCAGTTTGATCC
>JAGBGV010000038.1 GCA_017935805.1 Clostridia bacterium
CCGCACGACCCTTGTGCGCCGGGTGGCCCAGGTGAACCCTGCAGTCTGCCAGGGCTGCGGTGCCTGCACGGTGGCTTGTCCCAGCGGCGCCATGGACTTAAAGGGTTTCTCCAACAAACAAATTATGGCGGAGGTGGATGCCATATGCCGGTAAATGAAACATTCAAGCCTACCATCGTGGCCTTCTGCTGCAACTGGTGTTCCTACGCAGGTGCTGACCTGTCGGGAACAAACCGTCTGCAGTATCCTGCTAATGTTAAGATAATCAGAGTGCCTTGCTCTTGCAGAGTAAACCCCATGTTCATTCTTCGCGCATTCCAGAGAGGTGCCGACGGCGTTATCATTTGCGGATGTCACCCGGGCGACTGCCACTACACCACCGGCAACTATTACGCGAGACGCAGAATGACAATGCTGTTCTCCATGCTTGATTATCTTGGCATAGAGAGAAAAAGAACCCGCCTTGAGTGGGTTTCGGCAGCAGAGGGCGCAAAATTCGCGGCTACCATGAACAGCTTCGTGGAAGAAATCACAAGTCTTGGCCCGAACCGCAGATTGGAGGATCTCAGATGCAAGAAATGATGAAGAAAAGAGCCATTGAGCTTCTCGACTCCGGTGATGTGACAAGAATTATCGGCTGGAAGAAGGGCGAGTTTGCATATGACCCCACTCCGGCGGTGTTTGAAACTGCGGAGGAGATCGAAAAGGACTTTGTATACGATGATTTTACCGCCGCAAACGTGTCTAAATATCTCATCAAAGAGATGGCTAAAGATGGAAAGACCCTTGTATTCCTCAAACCCTGCGACACATATTCTCTCAACCAGCTTACTGCTGAGCACAGAATTGACAGGGAAAAGGTATATGTTATCGGTGTTCAGTGCGACGGCAAGGCTGATGTAGAAAAGATCAAGGAAAAAGGCATTGACGGCATAATCGGAATTGAATCTGACGGAGATAGCCTTATTATTAAGACAATTTACGGTGACGAGCGCGTAAACAGAGCGGATGTTATGTCCGATCGCTGTCTTGCGTGCAAGTCAAAGAAGCTTGCATCATACGATGAGATCATCGGTGAGGACGGAGAGGATATTCCGGACTGCGGCCGATTTGACATGGTTGAGCAGCTTGAACAGATGACCTCGGAAGAGCGCTTCAGCTTCTGGCAGGGCGAGCTTTCCAGATGCATCAGATGTAACGCCTGCCGCAATGTATGTCCTGCATGCACCTGCGAGTCATGCGTGTTTGACAATCCCAAGTCCGGAATTGCACAGAAGGCGGCGGCTGACTCATTTGAGGAGAAAATGTTCCACATCATCCGCGCTTACCACGTTGCGGGCAGATGTACCGACTGCGGAGAGTGCTCCAGAGTATGTCCCGAACATATTCCGCTTCACCTTCTCAACCGTAAGTTCATCAAGGATATGGACGACCTGTACGGTGAATACCAGGCAGGGGATGACACAGAATCAAAGCATCCGCTTACATCCTTTACCTATGACGATGCAGAGCCTTCGGTTGTTCGCGAAAGGGGGAATGAGTGATGAAATACATTTCCCGTGACAGACTCGACATGTTTTTCGAGGCAGCATCAAAAAAGCTGAACATATACGTTCCTGTGGATACTGAGGGTACAGGCTCCGCATATAAAAAGTGGACTCCCGGCACAAAGGTGTCAGAGCGACTCCACACCACAAGAAGTGCGAAAGATTTCTTCTTCCCGCAGACTGAAAATCTTGTGGAATTCAAGATGACTGACAAAAAGATAGAGATAATCGACCCCAGACGTGAGACCGAGGATTTTGCCGTTTTCGGTGTTCGCGCTTGCGATGTGAGAAGCTTTTCCATCCTTGATAAGGTGTTTCTCGTAGAGCCTGTCGATACATATTACAAGAACAGGCGCGAGCACGGACTTATCATTTCCATGGCTTGTGACCGTCCTGCTGAGACATGCTTCTGCGGAGTGTTCGGTATAGATGCTGC
>JAGBGV010000039.1 GCA_017935805.1 Clostridia bacterium
ACCTGGCTCTTCTTTACGGGGATTGTGGTGTTACGGTCGATGATTCTGTTGAATACACCGCCGAGAGTCTCGATACCGAGAGACAGAGGAGTTACGTCGAGAAGGAGGAGGTCCTTAACGTCGCCGCCAAGAACGCCTGCCTGGATAGCCGCACCGATAGCAACACATTCGTCGGGGTTAATGCCCTTGAAGGGTTCCTTGCCGATGAAGCCCTTAACTGCATCCTGTACAGCGGGAATTCTTGTGGAACCGCCAACGAGAAGCACCTTGTCGATCTGACCGATGGAGAGACCTGCGTCAGCGAGAGCCTTCTTTGTGGGAACCATGCTGCGCTCAACAAGGTCAGCGGTAAGCTCATTGAACTTTGCTCTTGTGAGAGTGCCGTCGAAGTGCTTAGGACCTGTTGCATCTGCTGTGATGAAGGGCAGGTTGATGTTGGAGGAGGTAACGCCGGAGAGCTCGATCTTTGCCTTCTCTGCCGCGTCCTTGAGGCGCTGTGCCGCCATCTTATCCTTGCGGAGGTCGATGCCGCCGTTTTCCTTCATGAATTCGGTTGCGATCCAGTCCATGATACGCTGGTCAAAGTCGTCGCCGCCCAGCTTTGTGTCACCGTTTGTCGCGAGAACCTCGAACACGCCGTCAGAGATCTCGAGGATGGATACGTCGAATGTACCGCCGCCAAGGTCGAATACCATGATCTTCTGTTCAGATTCATCCTTGTCTACGCCATATGCAAGAGCAGCAGCGGTAGGCTCGTTGATGATACGAAGAACCTCGAGACCTGCGATCTTACCTGCGTCCTTTGTAGCCTGGCGCTGTGCGTCGGAGAAGTATGCGGGAACTGTGATAACAGCCTGGGTTACGGGAGTGCCGAGATATGATTCAGCATCAGCCTTAAGCTTCTGAAGAATCATAGCGGAGATCTCCTGAGGAGAGTAGTTCTTGTCGTCAATAGCTACCTTGTGGTCGGAGCCCATGTAGCGCTTGATAGATGAAACTGTTCTGTCGGGGTTTGTGATAGCCTGACGCTTTGCAACCTGACCGATAAGACGCTCGCCTGTCTTGGAGAACGCAACAACGGAAGGAGTTGTTCTTGCTCCCTCGGGATTGGTGATAACTGTAGGCTCACCGCCTTCGAATACTGCTACGCAAGAGTTTGTAGTACCTAAATCTATACCAATGATTTTTGCCATTTGAAAATACCTCCAAATATTATTATTATATCCGTGAATTCACGGTAGATTTACTTTGTTTGTGTGGTTAGTTCGCCACTTTTACCATAGCGTAACGAAGAACTCGTTCGCCGTACATATAGCCTTGCTGGAGAACTTCAACGATCTCGCCCTCTCCAAGGCTTTCGTCATCCACATGAAGTATCGCATTGTGAATGTTGGGATCAAATGTCTCACCGGGTTCGCCGAATGCCTTGATGTTCATTTTCTCAAGTGTTTCGGGCAGCTTTGAGAGGATCATGTTCAGTCCCTCCGCCACCTTCTCTGCATCCCCTCCGGAATACTTCGCCGCATACTGCAGATTGTCGATCGTGGGAAGCAGTCCGCCGAGAGTCTCGCTTACCGCATCTGTGTAGATGTTCTTTCTATCCGCCTGTGTGCGCTTTCTGAAGTTATCATATTCAGCCGCAAGACGAAGATATTTATCATTTGTTTCGTCAGCGCGAGCCTTTTCAGCTTCAAGAGCTTTTTTCAGATCCTCGATTTCCGTTTTCAGCTTCTTAACCTCGGATCTTTTCTCTTTTTTGTCCTTGTGATCAGATTCCGATGCGTCTGTTTCGGGGGCACTTTCCTCGAAATCGATCTTGTCCATGTTCTTTTCTTCTGCCATTATTTTCTCCGAATCTATATTATTTATATTCATCGTCATGTCCCTGCTTTCCATTGTCAAGGGCTGCCGTTACTCCCCGCGTTACGCTGTCGATCGTTGCAATAACGCGTCGGTAGTCCATTCTTGTCGGACCAATGATACCGATGGCACCAACCGGCTTGCCGTCAGACACGATCGCCTTGAATACAAGCGTCGAGTTGTCCATGACCTTAACAAGGTTTTCTCTGCCGATATATACCTGAACCCGATCGTCCGCTCTCGCTTCACCCGAAAGCACCTCAAGAAGTGCATCCTTCTTTTCAAACAGCGCCAGCATATCGCGAAGTCTGTCCATGTCGTAGAATTCGGGATACGCAAGGAGCTTGTTGATTCCCTCGAATCGAATGTCGCCGCCGTCGAATGCGGATATCGTCTCGCACACGGCTTTGACTACCGGAGTAACAAGGTATTCGTACACGCCCATCATCCGTTCCATTTCCATTATAAGCGGCATGGTGAACTCAGCTGCGGTTATACCCGTCGCTTTAGCATTAAGCACACCGGCAAGGAGTACTGTAGCCTCAGCAGGAATCGGTCTGTTCGAGCGAATGTACTTCGTCTTAACAATACTGCCCACAAGCATGATCAGCATTGCTGTATAGTCATCAAGTCGCATCAGCTCGTAGCGCCGTACAGTTATGCGCGGCATTTTCGGCTTGATGGCAAGTGCGGTGTAGTTAGTCATTTTCGCCGCAAGTGCTACAGCGGTCTGCATGATCGAATCAAGCTCTGCCTGCTTTTGGTGAAGGCTTGCCTGCAACTCCGCGATCTCGCTTTGCGTTAGGTTGTATCTGTCGATCAGTGAGTCCACGTAGAATCGGTAACCGATCTCAGAAGGAATACGTCCTGCAGATGTATGTGTCTGCTCAAGGTAACCCATGCTTTCCAGCTCTGCCATCTCGTTACGGATAGTAGCAGACGAGCATGATATCTGCTGATGCTGTGTCAGATATTTGCTTCCGACAGGCTCACCGTTCGCGATATGAGCGTCAATGATCGCCTTCAGTATCAGTTTTTTTCTTTCGCTGAGGTCATCTCTGCGATTCATTCGTTTCGCCACCTCCCTTGTTCAGATGATCTGCTTGACTTTTTAGCACTTAAATATGTCGAGTGCTAAATTACGATATTAATTTACCACTTTACGGGGGTTCAATCAATAATAATATTGGTATATTTTGTGAATTTATCGTGAACAAGCCCAAAAAATCAAAAAACGGCGGAATTTTGTTAGCATTCCACCGTTTACTTTGGCTAATTTTATTCTGTTTATCCGCGTCTGCGTTTTTTGATACTGTCTATACTGATTGCCAGAATAGCCGCACCGGACACCGTCATAACAACAGCCGAAACAGCAAATCCGAGGTCCGATGTAGCGGGAGCGTTGCAGTTTCCATTTCCGTCCGGAGTGATTACAGGGCAATCATCCGTTGCGAATGAGTTATCAGCATAATCTCCGATTTTTTCGGTATAGCCCACGCCGTTTACTATGTACACCTCTCTGACTGAAGCACCGATGTGTCGGTACATAAATCCCATGCCTCCGTCACTGATAACAAGCATACTGTCGCGCTCAAGAGTGTATGCGTTATCACCCACTGTGACAATAATTCGATACAAAATATCGTTTTCAACGGGAATAATTACTTCAACGTCCTCACCTGCCGCAATAGCTTCAGAAAGCTCTTTTGGAATCTCGCTGAAATCATCTATTGTACCGTCCGCTCTGAATACAAGTGAAGAGATATTTGTCGGCTCTTCCCCTCGACAAGTGAGCATAAACGCAATATATCCCACCGCGTTTGTTGTATCGGTAAACTTCATTGAGAACTCAACGGTATATGTACTGCTGTGATACACTTCGGGGAGGATCATGTACACTCTTCCGTTGTCCTTTGTAGCAACGGTAAAGTATTCACCTCGGCATCCGTACTCTGCAGCGGTTGAACTGAGAGAGCCTACTTTAATCCCGCTGTTTTTGAATTCGCCTATATCTGCAAAATCCTGGTGATACAAAACCTCACCATGCTCAGGCTGCGATTCATCAGCATAAACAAAAACGGAGCAAACAGTCAAAATCACAGCAACGATAACGATCAAAAGCCTTTTCATGACTGCCCTCCGCAAAAGTAATTAATAATTATTCTGTTATTATTATATTCTATCTCTTCTGCCGCGTCAAGGTAGTTAAGGGATTTTTTATCTCCTTCGACAAATTTTTATAAAAAAACCGCCATCCATAAGGACAGCGGTAATTTATTATGTATTCGGATTAGTGAATTACGCAGCGTTCTGTATCCTTGTCGAAGAGGTGAACTCTTTCCATGTCGAGAGCAACGTTGATAATGTCGCCGGCTCTTGCTGTGGAACGAGCAGATACACGAGCTGTGAGGTTTGTTTCTTCAGAAACGAGGTACAGATAAATTTCAGCACCCATAAGCTCTGTAACTTCAACGTCAGTTTCGATGATAGCATCGGACATAGCTCTGAGAGATGCATCGTCATCGTGGATACATTCGGGACGAACACCTGCGATCATTTCCTGACCGATGTAATCCTGAAGAACCTCTGCCTTAGCCTTTTCTTCGGGAAGCTTGAGGGAGTTGGAGCCGAATGTTACATAGAGGCCGTCGTCCTTCTTTTCAAGCATGCAGTTGATGAAGTTCATCTGAGGTGTACCGATAAATCCTGCAACGAAGAGGTTTACAGGGTTGTCGTAAAGGTTCTGAGGAGTGTCAACCTGCTGGATGAGACCATCCTTCATAACAACGATACGGGTAGCCATTGTCATAGCCTCTACCTGGTCGTGTGTTACGTATACGAATGTTGTACCAACTCTCTGGTGGATCTTTGTAAGCTCTGTTCTCATGGCAGCACGAAGCTTAGCGTCAAGGTTGGAGAGCGGCTCGTCAAGAAGGAATACCTTAGGGTTACGAACGATAGCACGACCGAGAGCAACACGCTGCTTCTGACCACCGGAGAGAGCCTTCGGCTTTCTGTCGAGAAGGTGTGTGATATCCAGGATGCGGGCAGCTTCTTCTACGCGGCGCTTGATCTC
>JAGBGV010000040.1 GCA_017935805.1 Clostridia bacterium
AGAGTATAGCATTGACACCTCACTTCTACGCGCGCAATGATGACCCGGAGCGATTTTTTGCAAGACGGAATCGATCTTTAGCGACACTCAATGAAGCTTTGCTTGACCAAAATGAATTTTCTGTTCCGCAGCTGATCGTTGGTGCTGAGGTTGAGTACTTCGAGGGTATTACCGTTATGAGTGATCTCGAAAGATTCACTCTCGGAGACTCACGTTGTCTGCTACTTGAGATGCCTATGTGCCGTTGGGCTACACATATTGTTGAGGACGTGCTTGAGTTGCAAAGACGTGGCGACTGCCGCATAGTGCTTGCTCATGTTGAAAGATATTTGTTTGCCCAAAAGAAAGAAACCGTGTTCAGATTACTCTCAAACGGAGTAATAATGCAAGCAAACGCTTCATTTTTCACAGACAGAATGAGCTCGCGCCGTGCCATGAAGCTTCTTTCAGACGGATTTATACATGTTATTGGATCTGATTGCCATAATATGACGACTCGTGGTCCTAATATTGATAAAGCTTGTAATGCAATAACCAAAAAGCTTGGCGCATATGCTGTAGAAGAAATAATGCAAAACGCAAGAAGCATATTAAATATCAACTCTGTCGGTTCGCTTTCCAAAGCCAACTGATTACAGGAGAATAATGAAGATTAAATACATAGTAGTTCTGTGCGTGTGCATTGTTTGTATAGCAGCGTGCCTGTACATGAACTCTCTTTACCAAAAGACTGTTGTGGATGATGGTAAGGTGCTTGAGGAGTTAAGGGACTCTATCAAAAACGATGCGAAAGAGCCATCGACAGTGATTGATCTGCCGGAAACTAAAGCACCGGAGACCGATCCTCCGGAGATCTCACCTGAAACCGAAGTACCGACGCTCACAGAAACGGAATCCCCCGAGACCACACCGCCGGAAACGGATGAAACTTCACCGACCGAGCCAACCCTTGACTTTACGAAGCTGTGGGAGATTAATCCCGAGATATGTGCATGGATCGAGATTGAGGGAACAAAGATCGACTATCCTGTCCTGCAAAGTGTGGATAACGATAAGAAGTACCTTACCACAGCATACAACGGCACATACTATGCGGCGGGATCAATTTTCACCGAAGCGACATACAACAGTACGGATTTTAACGATCCAGTTACAATGATATACGGACATACAATGTGGGATGGCACAATGTTCGGACAACTGCAGAAGATTTATTCCGTGTCCTCCACCTTCAAGGAAAAAAGCGACATCAAGCTGTATCTTCCCGACGAAGTACGCCATTACACGGTGTTTGCCGCAGTACCGTTTGCAAAAAAGCACGTGCTTGATATGTACGACTTTTCGGTTGACTATTGGTACAACAGTTTCTTCAAAAAGGTAAGCCGCGTAAGGGAAATAGGTGCGAATTTTGACAGATCTATTATCCCACAGCCGGACGACCGAGTGATTATTCTGTCGGTTTGCCTTAATGAAGATACAACACGGCGGTATCTCGTTATGGCGATACTGAACGATGACCTTTACGACAATAAATAATGATAATTAAGAATTAGATTTCTGATATAAGGAGACTAAAACTATGAAAATGACACGCTTAATCGCAGCTATGCTTGCAATCATGACTTTGCTTACTCTCTCCGTGTTTGCGGTAGAGTTTGTACCCAGCATTGAGCGTAAGGAATGTCCTGAGCTCGTTGAGCATGACGGTGATGACCTGCTTATAGTCACACCTCTGTCTGATGCAATTGACGAGACAAAGGACATACATGAGGACATAGAAAACAACCTTATTTCCGCTTATGAAGAGCTGGGAGATAAGGATTGGCAGGACCTTGTTGAAGGCTTTGCAGAAAAGTGGGATGAGTTTACCGGAGGTGCTCCTATCACCAATGCTGTAATAAGCGATATTTTTGATGCACGCTTCACCAGTGAGCTTGGCGCAGACCTTCCCGAAGGCAAGACTGTAACATTCAAGGTTAAGATCCAGGGAATCACAACGGATGATACATTCATGATCATCTATAAGGAAAAGGGCACAGACATGTGGAAGGTGCTCGAATACACCATCGACGAAAATAATGTGATTACCATTACTGCTACCTCAATGTCAGCATTCGCTGTTGTTCTTGATAACGAAGCTGATCCTGCAGGTGATCACGATGACGGCCCACAAACCGGGGTTGAAAAGAATTTTGCTCCTGCAATCATTGCTGCTGTAGTATTTGCAGTTATTGCTGCTCTGTGCATTGGCATGATCGCAAAGCGTAAGAAGGCATAAGACAAAACTGAAAAAGCAAGGAGAATGACGCTATGAAAAACAGAAAACACTTCAAAGAAATAGCTTTCGCGGTGACGATTCTTGTCATAGCTGTCTCCTTGATCGCTGTATTCGGATTTGCTGAGCGGATCATCAACCACATTAATAAGCCTGATGTTCCGATGGACTATACTGACACCGGTGACAATCGAGTGTTTTACGAGGGCGCATGGTATGATCTTGATCCCAATATTGAGACTATACTGATACTCGGTATTGACTCTATAGATAGTCCCGATGAATCCCGAGCACATTCCTCACAAGCCGACTTTCTCGCTCTTCTTATTATTGATGACCTAACAAAGAGCTTTAAGATCCTTCACATAAACAGAGACACAATGACGGAGATTCCTCAGATCGACAAATATGGCAGTAAGTATGGCACATACAATGCCCAGCTTGCTCTTGCCCATACATATGGCGGTCATGACAACATGAAGTGCCGCAATACTGTGGATGCCGTTACAAATCTACTTTATAATGTGAATATTGATCATTACCTGTCTCTGACTATGGACGCTGTGTCTATACTTAATGACGGAATGGGTGGCGTAACGCTGACACTTGAGGAGGACTTTACTGCACTTGGTGACGGATTTGTCAAGGGTGCAGAGGTTACACTCAAGGGAGACGAAGCGCTGACATTTGTCCGCTGGAGAAGCGATTCACAGACAACAAGTAACCTTGAGAGAATGGCGCGTCAGAGACAGTACATCAGCGCACTTTTCGATAAATATGTAAGCTCCGACATAGATAATACTCTTGATACAATGCTGAAGGTGAATGAGCATCTTGTGTCTGACTGCACTATAAATCAGATGTCGGAATTGCTTGAAACACTTCAAGACTATACATATGAAACGGTAATATCCCTGCCGGGTGAAGCCCATAAGGAAAATACGTATGTTGAGTTTCATGTGGACGAGACTGAACTCCAGAAAATGGTCATAGACCTTTTCTATGAACTTGAGGAGAACGACCCCAATGAACAGAAAAACTAACGACTTAAAGTCAGCAAAAGCAGAAGGAACTCCTCGTGGCCACCGTCGCTTAATGCTTTATTGCTATGACTTCCTGTCGCTACTTATAGTTGATATCTTTTTGATCGGTGTAGGTCCTAGTACAGATATCGACTACGGAATTGTAACTTTCTTACTGCATCTTGCACTTGCGGCAGTATGCATATATGTGAGCAGAACTGTTGCCGGCGTATATAAGCAGATTTGGCGTTACGGATCAGCTGCGGCATATATCAGACTGATTATCGGTGATTTCTTCGGCGGACTTTTATACTTTGGATTTGGCAGCATCTTGCCTATCCAAGCGATTACGTTCGTGAGATATTTCTCAATCATCACCCTTAACTTGCTGATTACTATCAGTATGCGTCTCATATATCAGTTCTGCTATGAATACGGTAAGCGAACAAACAAGAAAAAGAATCCGTTCGTTCAAATTATCCGGGCGGTAACGGGTATTGAGTTTGACAAGGATGATGCAGCTACAGAATCAGGTACAGTATTTGATAATTCAAAGATCCGCATAGCAATCGTCGGAGCAGGTCGTGTAGGTGCGATGCTTGCTGATGAATTGCTGAAAAATCCAAGATCTGCTTACGTTCCGTGTTGCTTTGTTGATATAGACAGAGCAAAGATCGGACGCGAAATATCCGGTATTCCCGTCATCGGAAGCGGAGATGATGTCAATGACAAGCTGAAGGAAATGGCGATTCAGGAAATTGTTTTTGCTCTTCCGAGAATGGAATCCGAAAAGGTAAAGCTTCTATATGAGCATTACAAGAAAACAGGTTGCAAGATCAAGGTTTACGATTACCCGCTCATGCAGAACACAGATAACGGCAAAAGACACCTGCGTGAATTTGATATAGAAGAGCTGCTATTCAGAAAACCGGCTGAGTTTTTTGACGAAAAGACAAGCTCATATTACAAGGATAAGGTTGTACTTGTAACGGGTGGAGGTGGATCTATTGGCAGCGAGCTTTGCAGACAAATTGCCAAGATGTCGCCAAAGACATTGGTGGTGCTTGATATTTATGAAAACGGCGCATATGACGTACAGCAGGAGCTGAGGATCATATACGGTAAAAAGCTTGATATAGGGGTAGAGATCG
>JAGBGV010000041.1 GCA_017935805.1 Clostridia bacterium
CAACCTTCTTAGCACCTGCTGTGATGTGAGCCTGGGACTTTTCCTTGGAGCAGTAGAAGCCTGTGCACTCGAGAACAACGTCAACGCCGAGTTCACCCCAAGGGCAGTTTACAGCGTCCTTTTCAGCATAGATCTTGAGAGTCTTGCCGTCAACTGTGATTGTGCCTGCTTCGTCGTCAGCAACTACAGTGTGAACATTTTCACCGATTCTGCCGCAGTAACCGCCCTGAGCAGTGTCATACTTGAGAAGGTGAGCGAGCATAGAGGGCTTTGTGAGGTCGTTGATAGCAACAACTTCGTAACCTTCAGCACCGAACATCTGACGGAATGCGAGACGGCCGATACGACCGAAACCGTTAATAGCAACTTTTACGGACATTTTGATTTCCTCCAAAATATATAATAAATTTTCATTGGGAACAAAAATAATTTTATCCACTCAATTCTATATTTTACCTTATTTTTGTCAAATATACAAGGGTTTTTCAGAAGATTTTTGCAAATTTACCTTTTGGATAAATTTAGTAAAAAGTAGCGAATAAATTCGTGCGTTTTGTCAAAAAACGAAACGGCAGGCGAAAAACCGTCTGCCGCATATGCCGATATAATTAGTCGGAGATGTAGGGAAGAAGAGCGATGTGGCGAGCGCGCTTGATAGCTACTGTGAGCTGTCTCTGGTGCTTTGCGCATGTGCCGGAGATTCTTCTGGGAAGGATCTTTGCTCTTTCGGAAGTGCACTTTCTGAGTCTAGCTACGTCCTTGTAGTCGATGTGCTCGATCTTGTCAGCGCAGAATGTGCAAACTTTCTTTCTTCTCTGTCTGTTGGGGCGCTGCATTCTCTGCTGAGGAGCAGCTGTTGTTTCTGTTCTTTCAGTCGCGGGAGCTGTTTCTTCCGCAACAACTTCAATCTTTTCTGTATCCATTGCTTACTTAAGCCTCCTGTTAAATTTTGTTTGAATTACTCACTTAGAAGGGTAATTCTTCGTCGTCTGATATTTCTTCAAATTTGGGTGCGCTCTGGTTCTGATAAGCTCCGCTGTGTCCACCGAAATTGCCGTAGCCTTCGGGAACATAAGAGGGAGCGCTTTCTCCTGCATACATTGCAGCAGCCTGCTGAACTGCCATGGGGCTTTCGTTCTTCGCATCAACGAAGTAAGCCTCGTCAGCTACGATCTCTGTGGCAAAGCGCTTCTGACCTGTCTGCTGATCAACCCAGGATCTTGTCTGGAGAGAACCAACAATGCAGATGGAGCTGGCCTTACGGAAGTAGCGTGTGATAAATTCAGCAGTTTGTCTCCATGCGGTTACGTTGAGGAAATCCGCCTGAGGTTCGTTCTCATTCTTGCCTCTGTAATTTCTGTTTACAGCAACTGTAAAGGAAGTTACGGAGATGCCGGAAGGAGTTGTCTTCAGCTCGGGATCTGCTGTCAAACGGCCGCCGAGAATAACTTTGTTGAAATTGAAGTTAGCCATGTGTCTTTCCTCTGTTAAAGAAAGTATTTTAGGTCCTGCTTCTTATTTGTCTTCGTGACGGATCACGATGGAACGCATGATACCTTCAGTGATACCGAAAATTCTTTCGAGCTCACTGGGAAGAGTACCTTCGCTCTTGAAGTTTACCAGTACGTAGTAACCCTCGTTCTTATCGTTGATAGGATAAGCGAGCTTTCTCTTGCCCCACTCATTTACTTCAGCGATTTCACCGTTGTCAGCGATAAGCTTTGTGAACTTTTCAACAAGAGCCTTTGTAGCTTCTTCGGTAAGATCAGGGTCAATAACAAAAAGGGTTTCGTAAGAGTTGATGATCTTTTCCATATTTTTATACCTCCCTATGGACTTCAGACCGTCGCTTAAGATTTTCGACGGCAGAGAGACGGACATAAAATTTGCCCGTTCAAAAATGCATTGTAACATATTCAGAAATATTTGTCAATAGATAATACGAAAAATACTTTAATAAATTAACCTTATTCAATAAAATCAGCCGTAATATTCACTTCTGAGGATGGAGCACACACCAACCGAAACGTAGCGTCCTTTGACGTGCAACGATTCTCGGCTGATCCCCTCCCGCGTCATGCCAACTTTTTCCATTACGCGGACACTGCGCTCATTGCCGACCATGTATCTCGCCTCGATTCGATGCAGTCTTAGCTCGTTGAATCCGAACTTCATTACCGCGCTGACAGCCTCGGGAGCAAATCCGTATCCCCAATACTCAGGGTTCAGAACATATCCAACCTCGGCGGAATTGGACTCAATGTTCAGCTTGGTAAAGCCGCAGGTGCCGATCATTTTGTGAGTGTCGCGAAGGACTACCGCCCAATCGTAAAAATCTCCTGCGCGATATCTTGACTGGAGATAAGTCAGGTACTTGTACGTGTACGACTCGCTGGGATGGGGAGACCAGAGTAGATACCGTGTGACATCCTCTCTGCAGGAATACTCATACATATCAGCGCTGTCGCTTTTATTCATTTTTCGCAGATACAACCGCCGGGTGTCGATGATTGGCGGGTTTCTGAATATTCGGGATATTTCTTCACGGGTCATTTCAGTCTCGTCTTTCTCTTTAATCATATTTCCACCATCCATTATAAGGTATTTTTCATGCTTTTTCAATGATTTTGCGGTATATTTCTATTTAATTTACATTTACAGTGTTGTTTTAGAGGAATATGTGTGATAAACTGTTATAAGTTTTCGGTGATTATGCTTTTCCTTGATGAATAAGATTGAGCAAGAACAAAGCAACGGAGTGAAAGAATGATCGACACCGAAACCTATCTTATCCATTTGAAAAGTGATTTTCTGCGGCGTGTTGCTGCGGGATTTATCGTTTGCATAATTGTTTTTGCCATGTCCTGCGTGCTCGCGTATTTGGTGGCGTGGTGGGGATTTGATGACGCATACATGATCACCTCACCTATTACGGTTAACGGAGTTGGCGGTACTGTGAAAAGCGCGGCGGTCAGTCAGATCCCGAATGTTATCGCGCTGGCTGTGCTGTTTGCTTCGGTTTTTACCGTAGTGAACAAATGGATAGTAATGCTTCTGTGTCTGTGGAAGGGTGCTTGCCTTGGGTGTGCCGCTTATCTTATGGGGAGCGGTGCTGTCCGCGGTATATCCGGCACTTGGGCATGGTCGCTGACTTTTTATTTTCTCGCTGCAGTGGCGTTTATGGTGCTTGCGTCGGTATCTCTTGTGTACTCGCAGGTGATATGCCGTATGTTTGCCGCAGAGGAGAAAAAATATACCGCATCAATCGGTATGGAATATTTGAAATGCTTTCTGGTTATGTCCGGTGGGGTGCTTATCCTCGGATGTATTTCAGTTATATTAATTTAACTTAACCGGGTGAAAAAGATGTCTGAAAATAATCGAAACAGCTACGAAGGACTCTCTCTTGACGAAATTGAGGAGCTGGAGGAGCAGGAAAAACGCGAGCAAAAGAAAAAAGAGCGAAAAGAAAAGTTCAATATATTCAACAGACTGTACAAGGACGGTGTAGGCGTTGACGAGGATGAAGAGCAGATTGCGGACAACCCCAATTTGAAGAATTTCTTCAAGCTGCTTGGCAGAAAGTTCAACCGTATTGTTACTGTGAACATTTTCATGATACTTGGTAACTTTCCGATATTCTTTTTGCTTTTGAGAATGACGGAATATTTCTCCGAGCATACACTTGCGCCGAGCTATACGGTGTTCGCGCCACTTCGCGGTGCTATGATGTTCAATGAAGGCTCCCCTGCATTGGCTGCTCTGTGGTCAATTTTCTCACGTCAACAGGAGATAACCATTCCAACCACTGTTGACTGGATACTGCTCGGACTTGGAGCTCTCACAATATTCACTTTTGGACCGGTGAGAGTAGGGCTTACATATATTCTTCGCAACCTGTTCCGCGGTGAGCCTGTGTTCATGTGGCATGATTTCTGGTATGCTATCCGCAGAAACCTCCGTCAGGCGCTTGTTTACGGCGTTATGGATATCGTTATCATTGGTGTTCTTATTTACGACGCAATGTTTTTCAATCTCAACTATAATGCAAGCATGATGATGAGCATTATGTTCTTTATGACCCTGTGCCTTGGTATGCTGTACTTCTTCATGCGTCATTACATCTATTTGATGATCGTTACGTTCGATATGTCCATCCTGAAGATGTTCAAGAATGCGCTTCTGTTCACTGTACTTGGTATTAAGCGCAATCTCATGATGCTTCTCGGCACTCTGATTCTCGCCGGAATTGAAATATTCCTGATGGCTGTTTATCTGCCGCTGGGAATGATAGTTCCATTTGTTATCCTGCCGGCGCTGCTCATGATAATCGGAGTTTACGCAGCATATCCGAAGATCAAGGAAATTATGATCGATCCCTATTACGAGAAGGTAAACGCTACTGAAGCTGAAGAAAACGAATAAACAATTGACCGCCTGTCGAAAAAAGACAAGCGGTCTGTTTTTATAGATTTTTTCGGATGCGTTCAAATGCGTCCTTCTCAAGACGAGACACCTGCGCCTGGGATATTCCGATTTCCTCGGCGATCTCCATTTGTGTTTTGCCACCGTAGAATCTTCGGGAGATGATAGTGCGTTCTTTCTCGCCCAGCTTTTTGATAGCCTCGGCGAGGGCAATGTTCTCAAGCCATTGATCGTCTCCGGCACTTGTGTCGCTGATCTGGTCGATGACGTATATTGAGTCACCGCCGTCATTGAATACTGTCTCATAAAGTGATACCGGCTCAACAATTGCCTCGAGCGCATGGGTAACGTCAGACGGTTTCTCACCGATCTCTTTGGCGATTGCCTCAATCGTTGGCTCGCTGTTGCTTTGTGCGGCGAGTTTTTCCTTTGCTGAGAGGGCGCGGTATGCAAGATCTCTCACCGAGCGACTGACGCGGATCGTGTTGTTATCTCGCAGGTAGATCGGGAG
>JAGBGV010000042.1 GCA_017935805.1 Clostridia bacterium
AAGTTCAATAAACTCATCCCGTGAAAGTGCCGCAGGCTTTTCGACAAGCACGTGCTTTCCATGACGCATGGCAGCTTCAGCCTGTGGATAGTGAAAAACATTGGGGCTTGCGATATAAACCGCGTCTATGTCAGAGGAAAGGAACGCCTCAAGGTCAGTGTATATGTTCGGAATGCCGTGCTTCTGTGCGAAAATCTCACCCGTCTCCCGATTCCTTGAGTAAACTGCGTGATTTACAATGCCGTCTGACAGATCCACACACTCGCAAAGCCAGTCAGAGACAAAGTTTGAGCCGATAATACCGAGTCTTATGTTTTCCATGTGATTCCTCGTGATTTTGATAATATTCAAACTGCCATGCACCGATTACAGTACATGGCAGACTTTTTTGCGGTTATTACTTGTTGTCGATAGTAACGTTGAGGTGGTTGTAGGGAATCTCGATCTCGAACTGATCGAATGCCTTCTTTACGTCTTCCCACATATCGAAGTAAACTGTCCAGTAGTTTTCTGTAGCGCACCAAATGCGAAGCTTGAGAGTAACAGCAGATTCACCGTGAGCAGCAATGAACACTTCAGGTGCAGGATCGCTATAAACGA
Source organism: Clostridia bacterium (assembly GCA_017935805.1). Next base: position 601 of record JAGBGV010000042.1, read on the forward strand.
GCTCGTTCTTTTCGGAAATTGCAAGGAGAACCTTTCTCGCGAGGTCAAGATCTGTGTCATATGCAACGTTGAAATCGAAGTCCACTCTTCTGTCAAGCTCGGTGGAGAGATTCTTTACGGTAGCGTTGGAAATTGTGGAGTTGGGAACAACAACGTCAATATTATCAGCAGTTGTGATCTTTGTGTAGTAAAGACCGATATCCTGAACAACGCCGGAAACGGAAGCGGATTCTATGTAGTCACCAATAAGGAAGGGACGGCAGATCATGATCACAACGCCGCCTGCAATATTGGACAGACCGCCCTGGAGCGCAAGACCGATAGCAAGACCGCAGGAGCTGATAACAGCAAGAACAGAAGCCTCGGGAACGCCAACAACGATAACAGCAGTGAAGACAAGAACTATCTTGAGAGCCGCGCCGATAAGGTTAGACAGGAAGGACTGTGCGTTAACGTCCATCTTCTGGAAGAATTTGCGGTTTTTGATGAACTTGATAAGAAGCTTAACAAGAACAAAGCCGACAACGAGAATGATTACTGCAAGAAGCAGATTGATAGCGAAATCTACAAGTGTTTCGGTTACAAATTGTGTGAGCCACTCCGGCATAACAAAATCTCCTTTGAATATAGTATTTTTGCTTTCATTACAAAAAACATTATACTACATCCAAAGGAGAAATTCAACAGGATAGAAGAATGTTTACAAAATCAGAAACAGTTATTTTTTACCTCTGAGCTCTACACGGCGGATCTTACCGCTGATGGTCTTGGGAAGCTCAGGCAGGAATTCAACGATTCTCGGGTACTTGTAAGGAGCGGTGTGTTCCTTGACGTAGGTCTGGATCTCCTTAACAAGCTCCGGTGTGCCTTCCTTACCGGGAACAAGAACGATTGATGCCTTAACTACCTGACCGCGTATCTCATCGGGAACAGCTGTGATAGCACATTCAAGGACGTAAGGAAGCTCCATGATAACGGATTCGATCTCGAATGGGCCGATACGGTAGCCGGATGATTTGATAACATCGTCCACGCGACCAACGTACCAGAAGTAGCCGTCCTCGTCACGCCAAGCGGTGTCACCTGTATGGTAGTAACCGTCGTGCCATGCCTCATTTGTTGCTTCC
>JAGBGV010000043.1 GCA_017935805.1 Clostridia bacterium
AGTTTAGATAGGGCTATGCCCGAAAATGAAAAACCACCCGCTATGCGGGTGGATATTTATTGCATAACAAAACCCCGATGGAGATGTCGGGGTTTGTTTATTATTATTTTTGTTCGTCTTTCGTTTGTATCGGTACTCGCGGTAGGTTCCATCTGAAATGAGCAGCAAGAACCCGAAGAACTATTATTGTTGCAGTGCCGCTTATCATTGAAATGATCCTACCGGCCGGCGTCCACAGGAATACGCACACAAGAGCTCCGCAGAGGCAGGCGCTTGCGTAAAAATGCTTGACAAAAACATATGGGGTATTGCCTGTGAGAAGGTCGCGAAGTATTCCGCCACCCACACCGGTTATTACGCCGACGAAGCAGAGCAGGAAAACATTACATTCCACTGTACCTGCGGTATAAGCAGCGGAAACACCGACTACGGTAAAAATGCCGATGCCGATGGTGTCCAGCCAGAACATTACTGAATCCGTAAGCTTACCCATAAACGGGTCATGTCCCTTGGACTTTCGCTTGGCGTGTCTGTACTGCATTATGAATGTAAGCAGCGAAAATCCGGCTGTGACTGTCGCATAAATTGGATTAGCAAAGGTAAGAGGCGGGTGGATTCCGAGTATCAGGTCTCGAATTATACCGCCACCGATGGCAGTGGTGATGCCGATGATCACAACGCCGAACACGTCCATGCCTTTTTTTATCGCGGTCAGTGATCCGGATATGCCGAATGCCATAACGCTGATGAGCTCAATGATGAATACAAAGGAGTCAAAGTAGTTATCCGGCATAACAAAGGAGACGTTGAACAGTTGTAGCAAGATATTCATTTTTGCGCGGTCTCCGATTAAAGCTTAATTGTATTGCAGCCCAGTGTCTTTGCGGCATTTGTCTCATCCGCGCGGCAGGTGAACACGATATACTGATTGGACGATCCCATGGAAAGTATCCGCATTACGTTTTTTATACGGGAGCTGTCTATATGAGCGAAGCTTTCGTCAAAGATGATAGTTGGCTTCTCTTCGCGGAACACCTCATCAGCCAGAGCAATACGGAGAGCGATATAAGCCAGGTCTCCTGTGCCGTGGGAGAGATATTCGGATGTGACTGTGTCGTTATCGTTTGACAGTCCGCAAGCAAACGAGGAATCAATAGTCAGCTTGTTATATTTTTCTGTAGCACCGCTTATGATTTCAGACGCGGCTTCGCTGATCTTTGGGATCACGCCAGAACGCATGGATTCTCCCGCGCCCAGCAATGCGGATTTCGCAAGCTCGCAAGCGTCATGGCGTAGAGTCAACTCCTCAATGCGCTCGTCTGCGGCAGAGATCAGTGTAGCAAGCTGATCAGGCGTATGTGCCAGTCTGCCGGCTTCGGTAAGCTTTTCTTCAAGTGCGGAGCGTCGTTTGATTGCTGCGCGGAGAGCACCTTCGGTGAATTCTCTTTCCCTGAGTGCGTTCTTTATGCCATCCGTATCAAGGGCTGCCGCTGATTTGCCGTGATCTGTATTCAGCACAGCATGTGCTTCGAGATCGGCAGAGGTAACATCAACCCCTTCAAGCTGCTCGCTTAGAACCTCAAGTCTGCCGTTCAGATTTTCGATTTTTGCGGCAATGCGGTTTCTCTCATTGAACATATCATCGCACACGCCGTGAAGCGCGTCAATGGTATCGTATATGTCGTCGTAAATCTCAATATTGGCGGCAAGTGCCATGTCATTGATCCGTTCTTCAGCCGCATCAAAACGAAGCTTTGCGGCACCGAGAGAGTCAATAAGACGCTCGCGCTCCTGTGCAATTTCTGTGTTGCGCGCCAAGCATTCCAGCTTATCCTGTACGGCTATCTCGATCTCATCCGCTGATTCGGCATCCCACTCGTCAAGAAGCGCGCGAAGCTGACGGCGGTTTTTGACCATGACGATAAGGAATACAACCCACAGGACAAACGCGATAGCACCGAGTCCGATCGGGATAATATATGCGTTGATGTTGAGGAAGTACATTGCCACTATTGCGGCAACGGACAAAAACATCGCAAGTATCATGCCGATAAACATTCCGAGACTGAAGTGTGCTTTTTCGGCAACCTTGTGAACGTGCTCTACAGTCTCCTCAAAATCGGGGAGATCGGCTGAGGGAACATCAAGCTCCGGCATGCGCTCATCATATGCGATACACTCTTCATCATATGCGCGGACGTCGCGTTCTGCCTCAAGAAGTGCTTCTTCAAAATCAGCACCGAGAGGAGATGCGTCAAGGTCGTTCAGTGTTGCTTCAAGCCGGGCGATCTTTTCCCGTGCCTGCTGTGCGGCGTCAATTCTGCGCTTTACTGTGATCTTGTCAAGAGCAGAGAACAGACCGTCGAAATGCTCTTTCTTTTCTTCAAGAGAGGCGATGCGATTCTTAATATCCTCAAGTGATGTGCTTACAGAGATGATCTCTGCCGCGCGCTCACGGGAGTTTTCCATTTCACGGGCAAAATCAGCGCGTTTTTTCCGAAGATCCGCAATTTCACCGCCGTTTCCGTTTTTGTACAGCAGCTCGCGGCGTACATTGTCAAGCTTTTTCACAGCACGGCTTATGTCCACGTTTTCGTCAGCAGAGGTGAGAAGATTTTCCACGGCATAGTTAGCGCCAAGGGATGACTTACCCATGCTTGATGCTGTAGGCTTGACTGCCGATGCCTGTGCAACGAAGCAAGTGCCGGTAAATACCTCCTCAGGTACGCCGAAGAAATATTCACCCGGATTCTGACCGCTGACGGTGTCACCTGTTGCCTGATTTATTATGCGAACTCTCTCGCGAAGAGGACCGTCATCTGATGCAATAAGGGTGCGCTCAAGTCGGTATACTTGTCCTCTTGAGTTTTCGGCAATAATGAAGCCGGACGCCTGGGATGTTTCGCGGTTTATGTATTTCTGACGCTCGGAGGGACCGTTTTTCGTTGATTTGGAGGACAGTCCGTAGAAGATGAACTTGATAAACATTGCGGCGGAGGATTTTCTTGACTCGTTTGCGCCGTCGATAACATTAACGCCGCGGGACAGATCAATGTCACGGTTGCGCAGTCCGCCGAATGATATGATATGCAGTGATCTCAGTATCATTATTTATCCTCCTAAAAAGTATTTTCGCCGCTGAGTGCACTGAAGGCATATCGCAGGGCGCGGAGTCCTATTTCACGCTCTCTTGGATCGGCGGAGGTGAGATGCGGCTTCAGATATCTGTACACCTCACCGCGAATGGTGATATCCTCCTCCAGTGCGTTAAGATCAAGAGACGGATGTGTGGCATCCTCGAGCTTCAGCATGAACAGGGAAGTACATGAGTCCTCAAGGGCTTCTGTGTCGATGACAAGCGAAGGGTGAACATATCCTGTCAGCTTCAGTGAGAGCAGCGTATCATCACCGAGCTTATTGTCGACTATGTAGTCAGCTACAGCGGCGCGAACATCGGACTGTGTTTCAGGCTCGTTTAGTGTCAGTTCTCCACGTTCATAGCGACGCTTTGCGAACCGCACCCGCTTTATGGCAATGCTTGAGTCACCGTTTTTCTTGCTGATCTCCACCATGCAGGCACCCTTTGGACCTGTTTCATCAAATGCCCGTGGTTCAAGACAACCGCAGTAGCACCAACGTCCGTCATGACCGGGGGATGGCGGGTTGTGAACATGACCGAGGGCGGAGTAGTCGGCGCCGAAGTTGTCAAGATGATCTGCGGTCACAGGACAGTTGGTGTTGCCGAGTTTCGGACCTATCATGTCGCAGTGGCAAAGGAGAAGATTGATTCTTGAGGGATCGGCAACTGCATTTCCGATAAGTGGCACGTTTGTCATTTCCGGTGAGGTAAAGGCAAAGCCGTAAACTGTTGTATTAAGTTCCGGCAGATCAACGGATGTTATCTTATCGTCGGTGAAAACATGCACGTTCTTCGGGAAAACATCCTTTACCCACACGCTTGTGCTTGAAGCACAGTCATGATTGCCGGGGGTGATGAATACCGGCTTTCCGAAGTTCTCGAATTCTCTTGTGAGCAGGGCGAGAGTCTCTTTTGTGACGTAATCCCCATCAAAGACGTCTCCTGCAATGAGGATCATATCCGCATGGTTCATTCTCGCATAGGTCATCATTGAAGTGAATGCCGAGCGAAGCTCACTGCGTCTCAGCTCCGCGCTACGGCTGTCAAGTCCGCTGAACGGACTGTCAAGATGTATGTCTCCTGTATGCAACAGCTTGATCATGTCGATAATACTACTCCAATTTATAATTATGTATATACATTATACCACAATTATCGGGCAATATCAAGAAAATGTGTAATGATTCTCGCTTTTTTCGCTGCCGTCATGTTGGGAAAACCATGCAGCCTGTATTTGACCGACCGCAGCAAATCTGCATAATAAAAAGTCCGACATAACAACAAATTTACATATTTTCGTATTGAAATAGACAGGTATTGTGTGGTATAATATAATGAATATACCTATATCCGATCGGAATGCGGAAAACTATGGTAACGGGAGGCTGTTATGCGAAAAATATCCTTGCTTAGATGCATAATAATGTTGACGCTTGCGTTCACTTCTTGCTTTGGATTGCGTCCGACTGACGGAAGCTATGTTCCGCCGCGGGAAACAGGTGCTACAGGGGAGAATACGCCGGATGAGACATTTGAGCCTGTCGGAACATCATTTGCCTCCGGAGAGGTGCTTGAGCCGGATGAGACGATCAGCGGAAACGAGCAAATAGATCCCTTTGCCGGTGTATCAATTGACTTTCTCGCAGTAGGCGACAATCTTATTCACCAGAACATTTATGTGGATGCCCGCAATCGCGGAACTGCTGAGAAGGAATATGACTTCCTACCCATGTATGAGTTCGTTGCTGATGAAATAGCGGCGGCTGACGTTGCATTCATCAATCAGGAGACTGTCATGGCGGGTATCGAGTTTGGATATACCTCTTACCCCACCTTTAACTCTCCACAGCAGCTTGGTATGGACCTTGTTGAGTTGGGATTTGACGTGGTGAACATTGCTACCAACCACACCCTTGATAAGGGAGAGCGCGGATATAAGAGCACACTTGACTTCTGGCACACCCAGGATATCACCATGATCGGCGGATACTACGATAAGGAAGACTACATGAACATCCGCGTGACCGAAGAGCAGGGCGTGAAGATCGCTTGGCTGTCCTACACTTACGGAACAAACGGTATCTCACTTCCCTGGAACTCTACCATGTTCGTGCCTTATACAGATGACGATCTGCTCGTTGACGCCATTGCTCGCGCCAAGGAGATATCAGATGTGGTCATCGTATCCATGCACTTTGGACCTACTGAATATAACCCTGTACCCATGGATGAAAGCGTGCGTCTTGCACAGCTTATAGCTGATAACGGTGCGGATGTTATCCTCGGTCACCATTCCCATTGTCTCCAGCCGATCGACTGGATCGAAGGCAAGGACGGAAACAAGACACTTTGCATCTACTCTCTCGGAAACTTTGCCTGCGGTCAGGCGCGACAGATCACCATGGTCGGCGGTCTGTTCACCTTTACTATCGAGAGTGACGGCGAGGGTGGGCTCAGAGTAGTCGATCCGCTTCTGACACCGACAGTTAACTACTATGACTGGAACTGGATGAACACCCGCGTGTACCTGCTCAGCGAATATACTGATGAGATCGCGGCAACTCACGGACTTGGCAATCCCGCAATAAACGGCGGCGGTATGTCTGTAGAGGAAGCTGTAAGAATAGTCAAGACAGCGATAGACACAAAATACCTGCCGGGATACCTTCAGTGACTATTTACAGAAATTAAGAACACAGAATAATCGAGGAAATATATGGCTAAATACAGAAAGAACAAAATTGACGGCGCTTTTGCCGAAGAATGTGCGCAGATCATCAGAGAGGTTAAGGACCCCAGAGTTGCCTGCGAGATGATCAGCATAATGAACGCAGACGTATCTGCTGACCTGAAGTTTGCGAAGGTCTACTACTCCGTTTACGGCGAATGTGACGAGAAGGAGCTGGCAAAGGGACTTAAATCCGCAGTGCCTTTCTTCCGTTCACAGCTTGCCCAGAGACTCAATCTTCGGATCACTCCCGAGATCACCTTTATCCGCGACGAGGGTGTAAAGCACGGGGCTGATATCTCCGCACTCTTGAAGCAGATCGCGGATTCAAAGCCTCAGAGCACCGGTGAAGATGATGAATAACACACCGCTTTTGGATTATGAGAAGCTCACACTCCCGGAGATAGCAGAGAAGATATCCACAGGTGGGCGTTCCCTCATCTTAACTCACGTTAATCCCGACGGGGACTGCATCGGATCGGCATTCGCGCTTCTCGGACTTATCCGTGCATGCGGCGGTGACGGTCGTGTTGCTTGTCCTACAGAGGTACCGAAAAGACTTCGATTCATGTGCGGCGATCAGGAAGATTTCACAGCAGATGACGCGGATGAATTTGACCTTATCATTGCAGTTGACGTGGCGGCTCCCATTCAGCTTGGAGAACTCGGCAGCCTGATCGGCAAGATTGATATAATGATCGACCACCATGGCATGGGCGAGGCGTTTGCGGACAACTATATTGACCACAAGTCAGCCGCAGCCGGGGAGATTATCTTTGAACTTTACAAATTACTCCGCGAGAATGGCAAAGTCGGCTCACTTCCGAGCGTGGCGAGACTTATCTATGGGGCTATCATCTCCGATACGGGCAGC
>JAGBGV010000044.1 GCA_017935805.1 Clostridia bacterium
GATGCAGACAGCGTAACCATATGGAGAGCTGATGACGCATCGTTCCATCTTGAAGGTGCTTGGCTTGACGCTCTTATGGGCAGAGTCAACTTCGGTGATCGCGAATCACTTATGTACTTCGAGCGCTCACTTGTGAAGTTCGGTATAATCCAGAAGCTTCGCGACGCTGGCTGTGAAGAGGGCGACATGGTTCACATCGGTGACTTCGAATTCGAGTTTGTTGATTAAGAGAATACAAAATTCCCCGACGGTGCAGTTCATTGCATCATCGGGGATTATTTTTGTATCAGTTAAAGCCTTCTGTTTTCTTTCCCACCTTGAGATAGTCTCTGTGGAGGGAAAGCACGCCGTTGTCCATGCGGAAGATACGGTCTGCGTGCTCAGCAATCTTCAAATCATGGGTTACCATGATAAGTGTCTGACCCATTTCCTCTCTGATCTTGAGAAGCAGGTTCAGCACCTCGTCCGCATTCTGTCTGTCAAGATTACCGGTAGGCTCATCCGCGAAGAGAATATCCGGCATATTGATAAGCGCACGAGCTATCGCAACTCTCTGCTGCTGACCGCCTGAAAGCTCGGATGGCAGATGGTGAAGTCTGTTCGCAAGACCGAGAGTTTCCACTATTCTGCGGAGATTCTCCTGATATGAGAAGTCAGGCTTGTTGCACATCATTGTTGGGATAAGGATATTCTCAAGGGCGGTAAACTGCGGAATGAGATTGTGCTTCTGGAAAACGAATCCCATGCGGAGTCCGCGGAAACGGCTGAGCTCATCCGCCTTCATCGCGGTGATATCGTTGCCGTGAATATACACATGACCTGAATCACAGGAGTCAAGTCCCGCACAAATATGCAGGAATGTAGACTTACCGGAGCCTGATGAACCGATGATTGCCACGAATTCGCCCGGTTCGACCTTAATACTTACTCTGTTTACAGCAGTAATAACGTGATCGTACTGTTTATAATACTTTATGACGTTTTCTGTCTGAAGCATGTATTTTGCTTCTTCTTCCGCCATGTTCATTTTTATTTCTTTTTTTGCCATTATCTGATTCCACGCCTTTCTAAAACTCAATCAATATTCTGAATTTACTCTTCTCCGCCGTATTCGCCACCTGCACCGCCATTCTGGAGAGATTTGCGGTATTTGAAATAACTTCTGTAGGGGAAATACGCCGAAAGGAATCCGCAAACAACGGACATAACAACGCTCGTTACGATAGCGTACCATGGCATATAGAATATATAACGGATATTCTCACCTGTGAAGCTCGGCATAACTACATTGTACAGGTAGAACAGCGCGTAGCTGCCGAGATAGCTGAGTGCAACAGATACGATAAGCGACAAGGTTGCCATTGACAGACCTCCTTGAATATATATCGATCTGATCTCGCTTCCAATCGCGCCCACAGATTGGAGAATGTTGAATTCTCTCTCCCTCTTTTTGTAGTAGAGAGACTGTGAGAAGAACCAAACGAGAGGTGAAATACACAGAATAAGCAGGGAGATCGCCACATACAGCTCGTTGTAGTGCTTATCTTCGCTTATCTTATTCTCGAGTGTTGAATCAAGATTTGTGACTTTAATGCCGCCGTAATAATGACTCCACTCACGCAGCTCTGAGTAGAGGGAGTTGACTTTCTCAATGGAGCTGCCGGGCTTAACGTATACCTCGACTATCTCCGCCTTCGGAGTCTCACCTGTTACGGCAATATAATCTTCCATACTGAGGAATATCGGCATTGATCCGCTGGGGATATCGTGAATGACCGCACCTACGGTATAGTCAACGTAATCATATCTGAAATACTTGAGCTGCTCTCTGAGAAGAAGCTTGCCGGATAGATTTGACTCCATGGCACGAACCTGTCCGGTCTTTATTGCCACACGGATGATATCGCCCACCTGGAAATCAAACTTTCTCACATTGGAGATGGAGTCTCCGACAATGATATATCCCGGCTTTGAGAGACAGGAGAGATCTCCGGTGTAATTGTAGTCCTCAAGTATGCCTATCTGCTCGTCAGTCATTGCAGTATACAGCACCTCATTGGTTACCCTTGAGTCACCGTGACCTGCACGGAATGTACTTCCCTTGTCCTTGATCATGCCGGAAAGAGGAAGAACGTCCTTCTTATCCACAACGATATGTGATCCTGACAAAAGTGCCTCTGAGGAGTTATCGCCGATCTTTACAGCATGAACACCTTCCATTGCGTAAAGCTCTTGGCTGAAATCATCATCGTATGTATAGCCAAGCTCACCGAAGTCGATCTCAAACTGTGCCCTGTTGTATTCGAGGTCAGTCTTATATATTTCTGACATATAAAGACCCATGATGAACATTGCACAGAATACGATAGCGGTCGTAAGAAGCTGGAGATTGTATTTTCTGAATCGCCAGATGGAATAGAACTCGTATCTTGTGGGAAACTTTTCTCCGAAAATGCTGAGTGAACGCCAAGGAGAAGAAACAAGGTTGGAGTTATCCTCAGTAACGATAAGCGACATCGGATCCTTGATCGAGAGGAGCTTCATAGGTGTCCAAACCGACGCAACGATTACAATTAGGCTGAACAGGAATACCTTCAGAATCGAGAGACCGTTGAACACAAACGCTGTGCCTGTTCCCTTGAATATGAGAAATGATATCAAAGTCGAGATGGCATAAGAGGGAATGAATGACACAACAAGTATCACAAACAGTTCCCAGAAAGCGGTGCTGAACAGCATTTTGAAATCCGCACCAAAGGTCATATACACACCGTACTGGAACTTATACTGGTTCAGTCGGATGTTGTAGAGAGACGTGAGAAGGAAGATACAAAGCACAAGCAGCAAAAGCGTGATAAGTGTAAAATTCCATGCGTTTGCGCGGATGTTGTCTTCAAATGTCATAAGCGGAGATTCAAATCTAACGTAGTCTCCAAGCTTGTCAAGCTTTGCACCGTAGTTTATGTTAAAGCTCTTGAGACAGGAATTCAAATCATCCTTAATGAAGTAGATGTAGACATCAAATGCTCTGTCGAGAACGATCTCATCGTAGTACTCCTCTACACGAACGATCTCATAAATTATATTACTCTTAAACAGCTCATTCGCACCCTGTGACAAAACAGCATACTGGGGTTCGTTTACTCCCATGAATGCCATATGGTAATCATATTGCTCTGTCACACGAGCGTACTCAACATCATTGTTATTGTCGTTGGAAACAGCCATCATACCGAACAATAGCTGAACGATCACAATGGCAACAAAGAAGCAAAGGTATTGCTTAAAATTGAAGAAAACCGTTTTCCATGCAGTTTTCAGGCTTCTTCCAAGATATTCCAGAACTCTTTCCAAAGCTAAAACGGCAAGCTGTTTCGCAAGCCATCCTCCAATGCAGATTTATTTACAGTTGTAACTATATTTACGTTTAACAGAAACATTATATCACAAATCTGTTCATGAAATATGCAGTATTTTGTGAACAACTGTAGTTATTGGTTTTTTCTGCTGTAGAAATTTCATGCCGCGTTTTGTGCAGTTTTTCCAAAACCGCGGATTACTATGAAAAAGTCGATGAATTTCAAATTGAAATACTCAAAAAAATCAGATATAATATGATCGGAAGCCCGGGAATCCTGAATCAATAAGCCGAAAGGAAAGTAATCATGGAAAAATACTATTCAATAAACGATATAGCCGAAATGACTGGACTATCAGACCGCACTTTGCGAAATTATATCAAATCGGGAACACTAAGCGGCGAAAAGATCGACGGAGTGTGGCAATTTACAGCCGAAGAATACGGAGATTTCATAACAGACAAAAGCGTAATTCCGTCACTGAAGGCAAAGAAAAATGCCCTTGTATACGACTTTTTACTGAACGAAAAGAAAAAAGCACCGGAAATATGCTCCATCCTCGATTTCCCCGCAGATCTTACCGAAGCAATGAAGATATCTGACTTTTTCTGCTCCATGGCAAACGCATCCGCCGGTAAGGTCAGAATGAATTTCAGCTATCAAGGGGGCAACGCAAGAGTCATGCTCGAGGGAGATGCTGTGACTGCTGCAAAGATTATCGGCAAATATTTCGGAAAGTAATAACAGAAAACCCAAGTGTTCGGAAGTTTACCGTTCACTTGGGACTTTTTTATTTGCTTTCGAGATACGCCTTTAGCTTCAGTATTGCCTGGCGGTAGCCTTCAAATCCGAGGCCCGTAATTGTTTCCACGGCAACATACGACACAAATGAGTGCTGTCTGAACGCTTCGCGTGTTGAAATGTCGGAGATATGCACCTCATATGTAGGAATCGCCACCGATTTGAGTGCGTCAAGAATGGCAACGCTGGTGTGAGTGTAGGCAGCAGGGTTGATGACGATTCCATCGATCTTTCCGTATGCCTCCTGAATTTTGTCAACTATCACGCCCTCGTGGTTTGACTGAAAAGCCTCGTATTCCACCCCAGCCTCACGGCAAGCGGAGTCGATCACACGAAGCAGCTCTTCATAATTCTGTGCACCGTAAATTGCAGGTTCACGAATACCGAGCATATTAAGATTAGGTCCGTTGATTATAAGAAATTTCATAAGCCAAGCACCTCCAAAATTTTGTCCGAGCTCTGATTCGGTGTGTTGCAAAGCTCAACCTCAAAGTCAGATGCATCCATGTAGAACGGCAAGCGGGTTTTGTAAAGTGATTCAAGTGAGTTTGCCTGAGACACGGGACGTCCGTCCTTGGGTAAGTCATTAATATTTCGCTTAATGAACACCACCGTGCTGTTCTGCTTTAACATTCTGCGGTTTTCCGGTCTTATTACCGTGCCGCCGCCTGTTGCGATAACAAGTGACGATCTCTTTGACACCTCAGCAAGTGCAGCAGTCTCAAGATCTCTGAAATACCCTTCCCCGTATTTTGCAAACACCTCAGGGATAGGCATTCCCGCTTTTTCGGTGATGACTGCGTCAAGATCCACAAATTCTCTGCCTGTTTTTTGTGCAATGAGCTTGCCAACAGTGCTTTTTCCGCATCCGGGCATACCAACAAGGGCGATGTTTTTTGTCTGTCGCTCGATCTTTTGGGTGATTCGCTCGATCTCGGCGTCATCTATTCTGCTGCCTGTGAAGTATTCCGATGCCGCTTTTGCCTGTGCCACAAGCATTGTAAGTCCTCCGGCACATTTGATGCCACGGGTTTCTGCGTCAAGCAACAATGCGGTCTTTGCAGGATTAAAGATAATATCTGCCACACCTGTCAGCTTTGGAAAGATATCAAGTGACACCGGAGAGACGCCGTTGTTCGGATACATTCCAACGGGAGTGGTGTTTACTATCACATCCGCATCTGCGTGGCGGTCAAGATTTGAATAATTGTTCTCTCCGCTTCGGGATATGACAACGACCTCCCGCGCCCCCCTATCACGCAGCAATGTACGCGCTGTAAGTGATGCGCCGCCGGATCCGAGCACCAGCACTTTCTTGTCTGCCACATCAATTCCTGCAGCGCCAAGCATATAGCCGAAGCCGTAGTAGTCAGTATTATAACCTACAAGCTTACCGTCAGGTGTATGAACGATAGTGTTCACCGATCCGATACGAGAAGCTTCTGGGGATATTTCGTCAAGATAAGGCATCACGGCAATCTTATATGGGATCGTTACATTTGCGCCGTGAAATTCATCGGAGCGAAGGAAGCCCGCAAGCTCATCCTCACCCATTTCAAATAGAGAATAGCTGTAATCCCCAAGCTCTGCGTGTATCTGAGGAGAATAACTGTGACCGAGAGTCTTGCCGATAAGCCCGCATTTCAGTTTTTCTGTCATCTTTCCATCTCCTCTCTGTCGAGAAGTGCATCAAATACAGCGGTAGCCGCAACAGCTTCGAACACAGGAACAGCACGCTGAACGATGCAGGGATCATGACGGCCGTGGATCGTCAGCTTTACGTTTTCCATAGTGGAAAGATCCACAGAATCCTGTTCTTTTCCAATTGAGGGAGTAGGCTTCACTGCAGCGCGGAAGATAAGAGGCATTCCCGTTGTCATTCCGCCGCAGATACTCCCTGCGTTATTCGATTTTGTTTTTATACTCACGCCGTCTGTGAAGTAAGGATCGTTGTTTTCTGAGCCGTGCATACGGGATGCATCAAAACCTGCGCCAAACTCTATTCCCTTTACTGCAGGAATTGAGAAAACTGCCGAGGCAATTCTGCTCTCCATTCCGCAGAAAATATGCTCGCCAAGTCCTACGGGAAGACCGATAATCGCGCACTCGACAACACCACCAACGGAATCAAGCTCCATTCGTGCCGAGTCAATGACCGACTTCATCTTCTCTCCTGCCGCCTTGTCTATTATAGGAAAATCTCCCTCAAGAACAGTGGCAAAATCAGCTTTTGATACGCTTATGGGATCAAACCTGCTGTCAGAAACTCCGCCAATAGATTCGATATGGGCACCGATGCATATTCCCCGACGTTCAAGCTCATTCTTGAGTATGCCGCCGATGATGCACATAAGGGATGTCAGTCTGCCGGAGAAATGTCCGCCGCCCCGAAGGTCAACTGTACCATTCGACTTAACCATTGCAGGATAATCCGCATGAGACGGACGCGGCACGGTTGTGAGATTTTTGTAATCCCCCGAGCGCTGATTCTCGTTGCGGATAACTGCATGGAGCACTTCCCCGTTTGTGGTCATGAACTCATCCACACCGGAGAGGAAAACAGGTCTGTCCGGTTCCCGTCTGCTTGTGGAGAAACGGTCACGTCCGGGCGCACGTCTTTCCATAAAACAAAGAAGTGAGTCGTAATCAATAACGATACCGGCAGGAAGATTCTCCACAACAAGACCGATCTCGCTGTCGTGGGATCCGCCGTAAATGCGAATGTTTAGATTCTTTCCGTATGACGTCATTGTAACTACCTCACTTTTGGTGGTTAACCGCTAATTTTTTCAAGATCTGCAAAAAACGCGGGATAAGATTTGTTTACTGCCTCAGCGCCCTCAATAGTCACGCTATTCTCACAAGCACAAGATGCAACTGCTGCAGACATTACGATACGGTGGTCATTGTGAGCCTGTACCGTGCCGCCGCGAAGCTTTTCTTTTCCGTTTATCACAAGGGAGTCGCCTTCAATTCTGATGTCTGCTCCCAAATTTTCGAGCATTTCGTTTACCGTGGCAAGTCTGTCGCTTTCCTTCAGACGAAGTCTGCCGCAGTTTTTGATGATCGTTGTTCCGCAAGCCACAGCCGCAACGCATGACAGCACAGGAACAAGGTCGGGAATATCGGACGCATCAATTTCGATACCGTGGAGAGTGTTTTTCTTAACTGTGATCTCACCGCCGCTTACCGAGCATTCAGCACCGAAGCGTCGGAGAATATTAAGTACCTCTTTGTCCCCTTGAGTGGAGCTTGTGTTAAGTCCGCTGACTGTTACACCGTTGTCTGACAAAGCACCAGCGCAAAGCATGAATGCCGCGTTTGACCAGTCTCCCTCAACAGTCATTTCACCCGCAGAGATATACTGCGACGGTGTGACGGTAAATCTATTTCCTTCGTCTGCAGGTATAACTCCGAAGCTCGCCATGGAAGCAAGTGTCAGATCAATATATGGACGTGACTCAACCTTACCCAAAAGCGAGATCGTGGATGCCTTGTTCAGCAAAGGCAAAGCGAGAAGCAATCCTGTGGTAAACTGGGAGGATATACCCCCATCAAATGCGAAGTCGCCACCCGCGAGTGCTCCTCCTACTATTAGCGGATTCGAGCCGATATCCGAGAAAACCGCGCCATGATCCACAAGTGCCTCGCGGAGAGGTGACATCGGTCGGGTAGGAAGTCTTCCCTCCATGTGAAATTCTGCGTTTCTGCCAAGTGCAAGAACCACCGGAACCATAAAACGCAGCGTTGAGCCGCTCTCGCCGGGATACAGTATAGCCGTGTCATTGTACTCTACAGTTCTGTCTATGGGAGTAACCGCAAACCTCTGACCGTCGTAATCTATCTTTGCTCCGAGAGCAGTAAGACAGCGAGCCGTCGCATCAATATCGTTATTCGTTTGCGGACAGTACAGCACGGTTGGTTTATCAGAGAGTGCCGCGCAGATAAGCAGTCGGTGGGCGTGAGATTTTGATGGAATAGCCTCTACCCTGCCTGCCGGTCTGATAGGACTTAATGTCACATTCATTCTGCAGTACCATCCTTGATTATTGAAAGCAGATCAGTTACAGGATACTCATAAAGCTCGC
>JAGBGV010000045.1 GCA_017935805.1 Clostridia bacterium
AGTCCTCGTGGGCAGGGTTAACTATAGCCATGATTTTTGTTCTCTGAATACCCTGCCCGGGTGCGCCCTCCCACGCGGAGTGGGCAAATGAGGTTAATTAATAAGTTCAGTTAAAGAAAAAAGAGAAAAGCGCAGTTTGAGTCTGTTATCAAACAACCACACGAAAAAATTTACATTCAAACACAAAAAAATAACATATACAGGAGAATAATTATGAAAAAACAACTTTCACGCATCATTTGCCTGCTCCTCTGCCTCATAATGGCGGCAAGCGCAGTAATGCTCAGCGGATGCTCAAAGAAGAGCGATCGCGTGCTGAACCTGTACACTTGGGCAGGTATGTTCCCCGATGAAGTGATCAGTGAGTTTGAAAAAACCACAGGAATCACCGTAAACTACGTTAACTTCGACTCCGATGAAACAATGCTCCAGAAGCTCCAGGCAGCAAAAGGCGGCGAATATGACCTGGTCATCGCTGACGACTACATCATCGAAGTAGCCATCGCGGAAGGCCTCGTTCAGAAGCTTGACAAAACAAAGATCCCCTCAATTGGTAACGTAAACCCCATCTATCAGGGACAGTTCTTCGACCCTGCAGACGAGTACACAGTACCCTACGGCGCAGGCGTGCAGACTATCGTTTACAACCCCGCAAAGGTGGACTTCGAGATCAACGGCTATGAGGATCTGTGGAATCCCGCACTTCGTGACCGCCTCGGCGTTATCGAAAACTACCGCGTAATGCTCGGTATGTCTCTCAAGACCTTCGGTTACAGCTACAATACAACTGACATGGACGAGCTTTCAGAAGCAGGTGCACATCTCGCAGAGCTTGCTCCCCTTGTACGCCTTATAAAGAACGATAACCTTCAGGACGACCTGCTCACAGGCGAGGTTGACGCGGCTATTATGTACACCTCACAGGTTACAATGGCGAAAATGGCAGACCCGTCTCTTGAGGTAGTGTTCCCCGAGGAGGGCATCGGCTTTGGTATCATGGCAATGTTCGTTCCTTCACAGGCTCCCGACAGCGACGCGGCGCATCAGTTTATCGAATTCATTCTTGAGCCCGAGAGAAGTGCAAAGTGCTTTGAGTATCTCGGATACTACTGCACCAACTCCGCGGCAGAGCAGCATATCTCCGAGGAGTACCGCTCATTCCTTACACTTCCCGCTGAACTGAAGCGCGAGGACATGGAGATGATCGAAAACATCCCCGCCGAGGTTGACGAGTTCATGCTGAAAAACTGGACTGTGTTCAGAAACCTGTGCGACTGATAAAAAAAGGACCCTGAGGGGTCTTTTTTTGAGTTATGGGTTATGAGTTATGGGTTATGATTGCCTGCGGCAAGTGATGTATTCGCTACGCGAAAGTGATGTTCGACTTCGTCGAATGATGTTTTTGCTTCGCAAAAGTTGTGGAAACTTTTTTCGTCATGAATGACTCAAAAAGTAGATTTTTTAAATTGGTGTGGGTGTGTCAAAGTTTTGACTACACGGGAAACAAGAAGGGGATTCTTAAGGGGAAGAATCAGAGAAGTTGCAGTTAAGTTTTCAGATCAATAACGATTGGCGGGATTCGTGCGTGTGGAAGTATAAGCAATAATAAATATCCCGTCCTCCTTCCCCTTAAGTGCCTGGATTCGCAAGGACTCGGCACGAGAGTCCTTGTGCGCCTCCCACGCGGAGTGGGCAAATGAGGTTAATTAATAAGTTCGGTTGAAGATAAAAGAGAAAAGTGCAGTTTGAGCCTGTTCGACGGTACGTCGAGGACGCCGTACCCTACGGTTAGCCGAAGTGGTATAGTGAAGCGGCGAAAATTGGGTGTAGTTCGAGCCTGTTCGACGGTACGTCGAGGACGCCGTACCCTACGGTTAGCCGAAGTGGTATAGTGAAACGGAAGAAATAGGGTGCAGTTCGAGCCTGTTCGAAGAGGCGGGAGATAAACCCCCGCCCTACGGGTTGGTTGGGACGGTGGGATACGTCTGACTAAAAAAGAAAAACAGCTTTCTCATGCAGGGAAGGCTGTTTTTAGTTGCAGAATTTTACTACACTATGGTTTTTCGTAAAAATAAGGTCCAAAATCGCTTTCGTGGGTTTGAGAATATGTCCACGAGAAATCTACATCTGTCAGGGTTACATCAGCAAATTCTTCTAAAACTTCAGGCGTGAGAGCAGTAGCATCATCGATTTTGTAACACAGATTGTCCCAGTGGCTTACAAGGATACATTCTTTTCTGGGCGTTTCATTGTATCGAGCAATTGCATCATCTCCGGCCATGGCGCACACCAGATCAAAGCTAAATAAATGCCACAGATATGTTGAGTATCCACCATTTGTTACGCATAGCTCACGCACCCTATCCTTGTCGGCATCCGCGGGCGCGAAATGTGATACCCACTCTTCTTTGTATTCCATAAACTCTTTCTCAGTCATAATTTCTGCGGATATATTGAAATTTGAAAACAGCTTTTCGTTTATTTCCAAGCCTTCAGCTTGACGATTTGCCGCACCATTAGCAATCATTTCATCAAACAATTCTTGAAGTTCTTCAGGACTTGGAGGATTATATGTCAAGCGCTCTTGAAGTTCATCCATGAGGTTTTCGCAAGGCTCATCAAGAAGCCATTGCATCCTTTTACACATGAAATTTATGCATATAAATCCTTCAGGCATATCATCCGGTGAAAAAGAGTAATGATATTCGGGATTTTGAAAATCAAATTGAAATGCGCCAATCTTTATACGACGGTCAGGTCTATCATCTATGAAATTGTTTGCCTCAAGTTCTTCTACTGTCATTATAATTTCGGGTGGAGTTTTCAAATACTTTCCGCAAACCAGATAATATCCACTGCAGGGATAACCATATTTAAGTGAAACTCCCATAAATGCATCAGCGTCACAACAGATCGGGTCAATCGCAAAGGAATCGAAAAACTCGCGCTCTTCTTTTGACATAGTTTCGCAGTATTTGATAAAATTACGCTGTACTTGGGTTGAGTTTACTTCATATCCGGAATAGTATTCCTTCGTCTTTTCAACATCAACGGATATTTCCCAGTCACCATAACGAACAATTTTCATATTGTCAGCCTCCTCCATTTTTTTAATTATAATACACCGCCAAAGCATTTTCAATCACAATATTGTAAAAGTCATTTCCGTGTGATATAATTATGCCAACAATTGCAAATCACCCCAAAATAAGGAGGCAATATGAAGCTCAATCTCCGTTACTCATCTCCCGCGCCCGACTCGGCTGAGGGCTGGGAAAACTACTCCATGCCAATCGGCTGCTCACACTTTGGCGGCAACGTGTTCGGCGGAGTGGAATACGAAAGAATACAAATAACCGAAAACTCACTTGAAAACCCCTGGCACTTCGGGGGACTTAATAACTTTGCGGAAATATATCTCCACTTCCCCCACGAGCTTGAGAAGGTGAGCGGATATGAGCGCGGACTTGTGCTGAACGACGGTCTCGCTTATGTCCGTTACGACGCAGGTGAGGTACATGTTGAGCGTGAATATTTCATGAGCTATCCCGATCGGGCACTTGTGGGCAGAGTAAAGACCTCCCGCAAGGTGGATTTTGAGACGGAATTAGTCGTGCCCTTTGTAAACGACCACGAGGAGCGCGCCAAGACAGGTGAGGTAACGTCCGAAAACAACCTTATCACCATGCGCGGCAACATGAAATATTGGAATATCAACTTTGAGGGTCAGCTTAAGGCTTTCTCCGACGGAGAGATTACCGCAAAGGACGGCAAGCTGTACGTTCGCGGTGCCACCGATACATATTTCATCTTCACGGGAGCAACAAATTACGAGCTTCGCCCCGAGGTTTTCCTTGAAGAGGACGACAAGAAGAAGCTCCGCGATTTCGACCCCCACTCCATTGTCTGTGACATTATGGAGGGGGCAGCCGCACACTCCTACGATGAGCTGAAGAGCCGCCACACAGAGGACTTTTCCTCAATTTTCGGCAGAGTGGAGCTGGATCTGGGCGAGACTGACGTGCCCGCACTTATGACGGACGAGCTGCTCCGCGAATACTCCGAGGGCAAGAGAAGCCGCTATCTTGAGGTGCTCTACTTCCAGTACGGTCGATATCTGCTGCTCTCATCCTCCCGCGAGGGTTGCCTGCCTGCTAACCTTCAGGGCGTGTGGAACTGCCACGATTACTCCCCTTGGGGAAGCGGATATTGGCACAATATCAACGTTCAGATGAACTATTGGCCCGCATTCTCGACCAACCTTGCCGAGACCTTCGAGGCATACAGGGCATACAATGCTGCGTATATGGAAAAGGCGGAAGCGCACGCGGATTCCGTGATCTCGACCTATTACCCCGATCAGCTTGATAAGGACGGCGGCAACGGCTGGGTCATAGGAACGGACGGCTATCAGTTCAAGGTAACGAGCGACCGCTCCTCGGGCAACCTTGGATTTACGACCCAGCTTTTCTGGGAGTATTATTCATACACGAAGAACGAAGAGCTTTTAGAGGATCTCTATAAGATACTTGCGAGCGCCGCAAGATATATCACCAAGTGCGTTAAAAAGGATGAAAGCGGTAACTATCTTATAACGCATTGCGACTCCCCCGAGATGTACGTCAACGGCGTGTGGTACTACACGGAAGGAACTACTTACGCGCAGACCTTCGCTTACCTCAATAATTACAACGCTCTTCTGGCGGCAAAGGAGCTTGGAATAGACCTTGCGGACGAAAGCGTACTTTCCTCGGAAGAGTATTCCGTGCTTAAAACAGTCATGGAACAGATAGATCACTACGATCCGATACAGGTAGGACTTTCGGGTCAGATCAAGGAATTCCGCGACGAGACGTATTACGGCTCTATCGGCGATGAGTATCACCACAGGCACACCTCTCAGCTCGTCGGACTCTATCCCGGTAACCTTATTAATTCAACCACTCCCGCATGGCTTGACGCCGCGCGCGTTACCCTCAATGAAAGAGGAGACAGCGGAACTGCGTGGGGCGTTGCTTACAAGCTCAATCTCTGGGCGAGAATAAAGGACGGAGAAAGAGCGCATACGCTTATAAAAACTCTTATTAAGGACGATATCGCAACCAACCTCTGGGCGCTTCATCCGCCCTTCCAGATAGACGGAAACTTCGGCACGACCGCAGGCATCTCGGAGATGCTTCTCCAGAGCCACGAGGGTTATATCGCGCCCCTTTCGGCTATCCCATCGGCGTGGAGCAGCGGCTCATATACGGGTCTTGTCGCAAGAGGCAATTTCGAGGTCTCGGCGGCTTGGGACTCGGGTCTTGCAAAGACCTTCAATATCAAGTCGAATAAGGGCGGCGAAGCAAAGGTATTCTATCCAGGTATCGCGGGCGCTTCGGTTATTGACTCGGAAGGAAGCCCCGTCGGCTTTATGTCCGAAGGAAGCGATCTTATATCGATAAATACAGAGGCAGGCAAAACGTATATCATCTCGGGATTTTCGGCAAAGCCGAGCATCTATGCTCCCTCGTCCTTAAAGTATACCGAGAATACGAGCGGCAACTATAAGCTCGACTGGTCGGCATCGTCGGTAGCTGAGTCATATAACGTTTACGTTGCGATAGAAAGCGCTCCTACGTATGCTTTAGTTGGCAATACGGTATCAAATACATTTAATTATACCGCGCCTCTCGGCAAAGAAAACGCAAGGCTCACCTTCGCTGTGACCGCAGTAAAGAGCGGAAATGAAAGCGCACGCGCGCTCGCATATACGTCTGACGCGATCATAACGGAATACGGAACTATCCCCGGCGAGAAGGCAGGTTATCCCTACTCGGTATTCGCAAAGGGCGCGAGCGAAGCTTCCTATACCTACATCGGCAGCTACGATATGTTCAATACCGCGAT
>JAGBGV010000046.1 GCA_017935805.1 Clostridia bacterium
AAGAGCTCAATTTGGGTTGAGAAGGAAGATCGCAGAGTTAACGCAAAGAGCCTTCTCGGTGTCCTCTCTCTTGGCATCGTTAAGGGTATGACAATTACTCTTATTGCAGATGGCAATGACGAAGCAGAAGCACTCGAAGGTCTGGCTACCCTCATCGACAGCGGTTTTGCTGAATAATTACAGATTAACAAGATAATCATCAAACCTGAGCGATGGTGGAAGCAAACACCCTCGCTCAATTTGTTATGTGAGAAAATTTTGGGGGATATATGCAGGAAGTATCAAAAAATATAGAATTTCTGCGGGAAAAGGCTGCGGCGCTTCCCCGTCTTCCCGGTGTATATATCATGCATAATGAGTCGGGCGCGGTTATTTATGTTGGAAAATCCCGTTCTCTGCGCGACCGTGTATCACAATATTTCCACGGCGCTCATGACCCCAAAACCTCAAAAATGGCGGCATCCGTGCATGATTTCCGTTTCATCACCTGCGACACGGAAATGGAAGCTTTGGCGCTTGAAAACAGCCTGATTAAGCAGTACACTCCCAAGTACAACATCAGATTAAAGGACGCAAAGTCTTATCCTTACATTAAAATTGACATAAAATCCCCTTGGCCGAGAATCACCATGACCCGAAAGCGCGTACCCGACGGCTCGCTGTACTTCGGTCCGTATTCCTCAACGAACACCGTTTATTCAGTCATCGCACAGCTTGAGCGAACGCTGAAGATCCCTACCTGCAAAAAGCGATTCCCTGAGGATATCGGCAAGGAGCGTCCCTGCGTTTACTATCAGATCGGTCGATGCATGGGCGTGTGCAGAGGGCAAGTCAGTTCAGAAGAATACAAGGAAGCCATTGAGCAAGCTGCAAATATCCTCCGCGGCGGCACTCGCGAGGTTATCGTAGGTCTTACACGGGATATGCTCAAAGCATCTGATGAGCTGGAGTTTGAACGTGCCGCAAGACTTCGCGATTCCATTGACAGTCTCCGAAAACTGGGGGAAAAGCAAAAAGCTGTTGGTTCTCCCGATGTGGAATGTGACGTCATCGGGCTGCACCTCACGCAGTTTGACGGCGAGGCTGTGAAATTCCGTGACTGCGCAACTGTATTCTACATCCGAAGCGGTTACATCGCAGACAGCGAGCATTTTCTGCTCGGTGGAGATGAGATCACTCTCATGAACGACTCCGATGAGGACGACTCTCCCCTCTCCGCTTTTCTCATGTCACTGTATCAGTCGAGAGAATATATTCCCAGTGAAATACTCCTGTCATTTGAGCTTCCCGAGCACGATAGACAGCTTCTTTCAGACTATCTCACAGAGCGAGCGGGACACCGTGTCTACGTTCGCACTCCAAAAAAAGGTGCATCAAAATATCTCTGCGATATGGCAGTCACAGATGCTGCAAAGCATTCGGAGAACACCGCAAAGCGAGACAGAAACGACGAACGCACGCTGGCAAATCTTGCGTCGCTGCTCCATCTTGAGGTACTGCCCGAGCGCATCGAGGCATACGACATTTCAAACCTCGGCAGCGAGCACATCACCTGCGGAATGGTGGTTGCTATCGGCGGCAAGCTGAAGAAAAGCGAATACAGAACGTTTTCAATCAAAACAACAGCCGGTCAGGACGATTACGGCTCAATGACTGAATCGCTCTCCCGCAGACTTGCTCACATGGGCAAAGAGAACGACTCAATGAGCGCGTATCCCGATCTCATTCTCCTTGACGGTGGACAAGAGCACGTCAATGTGATCCTCCGAATGATGGAAGAGGAGGGATACGACATCCCGGTATTCGGCATGGTCAAGGACGAGCATCACAAGACGCGCACTCTCGTTGACGGCAACGGAGAACTTAACATCGCCCGCCATGCAGATGTGTTCCGTCTCATCTACGGCATACAGGAAGAAGTCCACCGCTACTCTGTCAGCCGCATGACTAACGCAAAGCGAAAAACTCTGAAGACCTCTTCCCTCGAGAAGATCCAAGGCATCGGTCCTGCAAAGGCAAAGGTGCTCATGAATCATTTCGGTACACTTAAAGCAATAAAAAGCGCCTCGCTTTCCGAGCTTGAAGCCGCTCGAGGAATATCCAAAGCAGACGCAAAAGCAATATTCGATTACTTTAACAAAGAAAATTAACGAAAGGCAGAAAATATATGAGAGTAATAACAGGAAGCGCGAGAGGAACAAAGCTCGCCACACTTGAAGGCGACAACACCCGTCCTACCACCGACAGAGTAAAAGAAGCGGTATTCTCAATGCTGCAGTTTGACATTGAAGGACGTGCTGTGCTTGATCTTTTTGCAGGCAGCGGTCAGCTCGCAATCGAAGCTCTTTCAAGAGGTGCGGCTCGTGCAACACTCATTGACCAGTCAAGAGATGCAGTAAATATTATCATTGAAAACGCAAAAAAGACTCATCTTTTCGACAAGTGCCGCATATCCGCCGCTGACTATATGTCCTTCATCCGCGGAGCAAGCGGTCGCGAAAAGTATGATATCATCTTCCTTGACCCGCCATACAAAACCGATCTTCTTCCCGCCGCACTCAAGGCAATCTCCAACGCTGATATCTGCGCGGTTGGTGCATATATTGTGTGCGAGACAGAAAATGACATTCCCGTGAAGGCGAAAAGACTCCGCAAGGACGAGGAATTCAACAACGAGTGCGTGCTGAACGATGTTTTCGGCGGTGACAATGAGCTTGCAGAAAAATTCACCGTTCTCAAGTCCAACCTTTACAGCCACACACGCATCACACTTCTCACTCCCAAGACAAATTCCGCAGAATGAGGAATAGCACTATGAAAACTGCAATAATCACAGGCAGCTTTGACCCCATAACATCCGGGCACGTTGATCTCATACTACGCAGTTCAAAAATGTTCGATCGGGTGTATCTTGTTATCGTGTTCAATACAGAAAAATCCGGCGGCGCATTCTCACCCGAGGACAGGCTGACTCTTGCAAAAATGGCAATTGACTCTCTTCCCGTAAACAATGTTGAAGCGGTTCTCCACAGCGGACTCACATCTGACATTGCCCGTGATCTTGGAGCAAAGTTCATCGTTCGCGGTGCAAGAAATGCCTCCGACTTCGACTATGAGTATGATCTTTCCCTTATTATGAAGAGATTTGACCCGGAGCTTGAAACAGTAATTCTTCCCGCAGATCCCACAAAGACAATGATCAGCTCCACTTACGTCCGCGATCTTCTTAAATACGGCTGCGAGCTTGGCGATGCTGTGCCTGAAGGTTGCCGCGAGGAAATGGTAAGACTGTATAAAAGAGGATAAAAAATGACTGAGTTTATTACTATCAAAGGTAACCGTGTACCCGTATATCGCACAGGTGTTGCCATTGTCGGAACAGGTGCGGCGGCGCTCAATGCAGCTCTGTCTGTAAAAAACGATCCAGAATACAAGGGCGGGCTCCTCGTGCTGACTGAGGGTATGAATATGGGCACCTCCCGCAACACAGGGTCAGATAAACAGACGTACTACAAGCTTGCCACTGGCATAAACACTCCCGACTGTTCGGCGAACATGGCAAAGGACTATTTCGCAGGCGGCTCCATGCATGGGGATCTTGCACTGACCGAGGCAATGGGATCTCTCAAGGGATTTTACAAGCTCGTCTCCCTCGGTGTACCCTTCCCCAGCGACCGATACGGCGAATACACAGGCTACAAAACCGACCATGATAAGTTCATGCGTGCCACATCCTGCGGTCCTCTCACATCAAAATACATGACCGAGGCTCTTGAACGTGCTTGCAAAACAGCAGGTGTTCCCTTCATGGACGGATACCGTGTAATGCAGGTATTGACAAAGGACAGCTCGGCTGTTGGCGTTGTTGCGCTTTCAGCTAATGAAATAGCGGAAGACAACCCTGCCGGCATTGCTGTAATTCTCAGCGGTGCAGTCATCTGGGCAACAGGTGGTCCGTCAGCGGTATATCACAGCTCAGTTTATCCCGAAAGCCAAAACTGTTCACTTGGCGCACCTCTTCTTGCGGGTGTGACGGCAATAAACCTGACTGAATCCCAATACGGAATCGCGTCGGTTAAGTTCCGTTGGAATCTGTCCGGCTCATATCAGCAGGTAATTCCGCGATATGTGTCAGTTGATGAAAACGGCAACGAACGCGAATTCCTCTCCGATTATTTCTCGGATAATGAAGTCTCTCACGCGGTTTTCTCCAAGGGATACGAGTGGCCTTTTGACCCTGATAAGCTGACCCGCGGCAGTCATTCCTCAAAGGTTGACATGGCTGTGTACAGCGAGGTGATAAATGGCAACCGTGTCTACATGGACTTCATGCGCAATCCCACAGTTATTGAGAAAAGCGGACTCACAGAAGAAGTCATCGGAAAAGATGCTTATAATTATCTCGAAAGCAGTAACTCTCTCGGAGAAACTCCTGTAAAGCGTCTGCGCCAGATGAACGAGCGAGCTTATCAGCTGTATCTCTCCCACGGAATCGATCTTGAAACAGAAATGCTTGAAATAAGCGTATGTGCACAGCATCTCAACGGCGGTCTTGAGTGCAACATCTGGTACGAAAATCCGAAGATCAAAAACTTCTATCCTGTAGGCGAGTGCGGCGGTGTATTTGGTATCAAGCGTCCAGGCGGATCTGCTCTCAACTCTACACAGGTTGGTTCGTCCCGTGCAGCACAGCGTGTTTGTGCAATGGCAGTACAGCCCACCGATAATACAGATCCCCTCACAGATCAGCTTGAGTCTGCCGCACGGTTTGCTGACCTTCTTAAGGCAGACGGCATGACTATTAATCAGGTGCTCTGCCGTCGCGCAGAATCCGCAAAGCTGCATGACGAGTGTGCTGCATTCATCCGTGATCCGGAGAAGATCAAGTCCCTCATGAAGAGAACATCTGACGAGATCAATTACTTCTTTGACGATAACTCGGCATGCGATCACCGCGCTCTTGTAGAGCTTCAGATCAACTATGACACACTTGTAACACGTTACGCAATGCTCTCGGCAATTTCCGCATACATAAGTGCCGGTGGACTCTCCCGGGGCTCTTATCTCATCGGAAACGGAGACATTCCCGAGGATGTAATTACAGACACCGCGCATAGAGACAAGGTACTCATTACCGAGATCGGAGTATCCGACGGATATGTCGTTTCCGCTTGTACAATGGAGCCTGTAAGACCTATTCCAGAGGTTGACAACTGGTTCGAGAACGTATACAACGCATTCGGCAAGGCAGAAATGTATGAATAACAAAAGAAAGCAGGAATAATTGAAGTGAACCCCAAATAGTTCACAGAAAAGAAAAAGGCGCAACAAAGGCAGGGAGAGGAAATTACCTCTTCCTGTTTTTGATTCTCGAAGTATTATAAAAAACTAACCAATCTTCTACAAGCAGTAGATATTCTTCGAGAGATGTGATATAATTGTTATACAAAGTCTCCTTTTTAAGTATGCTATGGAAGCTCTCAATGGGAGAATCATCGATCGGAGTGCCTTTCCGACTCATTGATATTTGAATCCCATTGGATTCGCATACGGCTTTGTACTCGAAGGACGTATATTGAAAACCTTGATCACTGTGAATGATAAGGTTTGATACGTCCTTCGTTTTAGCAAT
>JAGBGV010000047.1 GCA_017935805.1 Clostridia bacterium
TAAGCAAGAGCCTGACGGCGGCTTGCAAGAGTGTTCTTTTTGCCAAGGGTTATCATCTTTTCGGCAATGGAGCGAACTTCCTTAGCGCGTGTGAGAGTAGTCTCGATGGAACCGTTCTCGAGAAGGTATGTTACCATACCGCGGAGCATAGCGGTTCTATGCGCAGTAGTTCTGCCGAGTTTTCTGGTACCGGGCATATTCATGTCCTCCTTTTGCAAAAGTGATGTTACATAAGTAACGCTATATCAAAATTTAGTTGGTTTGTAGTGTAAGCGGGACGATTATTCGTCTTCCTTCTTTAAGTCAAGACCAAGCGAGTGAAGCTTCTGGATAACTTCATCGAGCGACTTCTTACCGAGGTTACGAACCTACATCATTTCTTCCTCGGTGCGGTTGATAAGATCTTCAACCGTATCGATGCCTGCGCGCTTCAAGCAGTTGAAGCTACGTACAGACATGTCAAGCTCCTCAATGGTCATCTCAAGAACCTTTTCCTTGATGGTTTCTTCACGCTCGACCATAACGTCGATATTCTTTGCCTCGTCGGAAAGATCGACGAACAAATTGAGATGTTCATTAAGTATCTTGGCGCCAAGAGAAATCGCTTCCTTAGCCTGGATCACACCGTTCGTGAGAACTTCAAGCGTGAGCTTGTCGTAATCCGTGTTGCTACCTACGCGAGTATTCTCGACTGTGTAGTTTACATTATAAACCGGAGTGTAAATCGAGTCAGTAAAAATTGTACCGATCGGAGCCGACACATTCGGATTATTCTGAGCATAAAGCTGCTTGTTCTTTTCCTGAGAAACGTATCCGCGACCGTGATCGAAGGTAAGCTCCATGTAGAAGCGAACGTTGTCTTCAACGGTTGCGAGGTGGAACTCGGGATTAAGGATCTCGATATCGGAGTCAAGCTTGATGTCGCCGGCTGTGATGTCAGCAGCGCCTGTAACGTCGATAACAACAGTCTTCGGGCCGTCGCAGTGGAGCTTAGCAGTAATGCCCTTCACGTTGAGGACGATCTCCGGAACGTCTTCCTTGACGCCGCGGATGGTGGTCATTTCGTGAAGAACGCCGTCTATCTTGATGTTTGTAACAGCAACTCCGGGCAGAGAGCTGAGAAGAACTCTGCGAAGGGAGTTTCCGAGGGTAATGCCGTAGCCTCTTTCGAGCGGCTCAACTATAAACTTTCCGTTTTTTCCGTCTTCGCTTAAATTTATTGTCGCGATATTAGGCTTTTCGATCTCTATCATTAAATGTACCCCTCCATAGTATTTTTTTGCCAAATCCACATTTTGTATTCACGCGGGAATACGTTGATTTTTGCAAAACTCAAGCCGAGATGCGCGTATCATACGCGGCACGGTGAATTAACACCCAAACAATAACCGCAGTAGTGAGCACCTCGCCCTGACGGTTATTATTTGGAGTAAAGTTCGATGATGAGCTGTTCTTCGAACGGGAAGTCGATGTCTTCTCTCTTGGGAAGAGCAACAACCTTTGCGCTGAAGTTGTCAGCGTCTGCTTCGAGCCACTTCGGAACAACAGCTGTCTGCATCTGTTCCTGGAGAGCCTTGAACTTTTCGCTTGCACGGCTCTTTTCCTTGAGAGCAACAACGTCACCGGTCTTGCAGATGATGGACGGAATGTCTACCTTCTTACCGTTGAGTGTGAAGTGAGCGTGACGAACGAACTGACGAGCTTCCTTACGGCTGGACGCGAGTCCCATTCTGTAAACGATATTGTCAAGACGGCATTCGAGAATGGTAAGGAGGTTTTCACCTGCTACGCCTTCCTTCTTGTCGGCCTGTTCATAGTAAGTTACGAACTGCTTTTCCTGAACACCGTAGTAACGGCGAGCAGTCTGCTTTTCTCTGAGCTGTAAACCGTATTCCTTAACGTTCTTGCGGCCTGCACCGTGCTGACCGGGAACTGTTGTACGGCGAGCAACTGCGCACTTGTCTGTAAGGCAGCGGTCACCCTTGAGGAACAGCTTCTTTCCTTCTCTGCGGCAGAGCTTGCAGGAAGGACCTGTGTATCTTGCCATA
>JAGBGV010000004.1 GCA_017935805.1 Clostridia bacterium
CATCACACAGGACTACGGCACAGCGATCACAGCTCCCGCAGATCCCACAAAGACAGGTTACACATTCGGCGGTTGGGATAAGGAAATTCCCGCTACAATGCCTGCAGAAAACATGACCATTGCAGCGAAGTGGGGCGCAAACGATTACATCGTTAAGTACTACTCTGAATACGGTTATGCAACAATGAATGATCAGAAGTTCACATACGACGTACCTCAGGCACTTAACGAGAACACATTCCTCCGCACAGGCTACAAGTTTGTAGGTTGGGCAGTAGAACCTGACGGCGAAGCGATCTTTGCAGACGGTGAAATGGTAGTTAACCTTGTACCCGGCGGCGAGATCACACTCTACGCAGTATGGCAGCTGAACATTGATATTCTCCCGTTCAAGACATACCTTATCTATACAAAGGATGCAGAGCACGGTGAGATCAGCGTAGCACGCAGCAAGATGCCTGCACAGACAACAGTAGTGATCAAGGTAGAAGCAGACAAGGGTTACGAGCTTGACACCCTCACAGCAAAGACATACTACGGCTACACAGTACCGCTCTTCAAGCAGGCAGACGGCACATACACATTCAAGATGCCTATGGCACAGGTAAACATCACAGCGACCTTCAAGGAGATCGTAGTAGAGCCTGTACATGAATGTCCTGCAGCGAAGTTCGAAGATATCGACACAGAAGCATGGTATCACGAAGCAGTAGACTTCATGGTAGAGAAGAATCTTATGAACGGTACATCCGAGACAAAGTTCTCTCCTGATGTAACACTTAACAGAGCAATGATCGCAACAATTCTTTGGAGACTTGAAGGCGAACCTGTTGTTAACTACGCTATGAGCTTCACAGACGTAGAAGCAGATCAGTGGTACACAGAGGCTATCCGTTGGGCAGCATCTACAGGTATCGTTAAGGGCTTCGAGGATGGCACATTCAAGCCTACACAGACTCTGACACGCGAACAGCTTGCAACAATGCTCTACAGATACGAGCAGACCAAGGGCAAGGGATTCACCGGACTTTGGATGTTCAACCTCAGATATGAGGATGCAGCGGAAGTATCCGAATGGGCATATGAAGCAGTTTGCTGGATGACAATGAACGAAATTATCGGCGAAGTTGACGGCAAGTTTGATCCCAAGAGCGGAGCAAGCCGTGCGCTGACAGCTTCAGCAATTTATCTTCTGTCAAAGGCTGAATAAACCTTAAAACACAACAAAAAGGCGCAGGCATCACGCTTGCGTCTTTTGATTTATTCAAATTATAATAATAAGAAAAGACGTACACCAACCGATGTACGCCTTTTTGCTTTGATTTATTCGATAACAACAGTCACAACGGACTTTGCGGGAACGTTTACCTTGACCTTGCCGGATTCAATAGGCAGCTCTTCTATAATGTTCTCGTTTGTGTCGGTGAGATAAGCCTTGGTCATGCCGTTCTTCACGGAGATGTAAGCGGTCTCTTCCTTGCCGAGGTCATCAAAGACACGGACGGTAGTGCCGCGGCCGTTTTCAGAGTGCTTGATACAGGATGTAACAACGTCGCCTTCAACTGTGAATGCAGTGCCGCAAAGAGGAAGCGTACCCTCGTGACCTGTGCCGTTCATGTATGCCATGGGATGATTGAACTCAGAGGAGATCTCTCTCATGTCGTCGGTAGAGGCTGCCATAACGCCTACGCGGAAGAGACAGTCGCCGCGGTCACAGCACGGATCGGGATTAAATGTAGTGCGGAGCAGAGTTACAGAGCCCTCGCCCTCGTAGTTGCGGTATGCGTACTTGTTGTCGGATACGATACCGATCTGGTGCTTTGTTTCGCTGCCGATACCGAGATAGCTGAGGCAGGGTACATCGTGAGGAAGCTCATCACGAACGAGTGTTGCATAGGGAATGTCGCAGTAGGACTTACCGTTTGTCTCATAAGTAACGGGAACTGCAAAATTGAGCTGAGGAATGAACTTTCTGTCCTCAGTTTCGATAGTCCAGTAGGCGTGGATGCTGAATTCGAGGTAACGGCTGCCGTTCTTCAGTGCGACGGAGCAGTTGATGGTGGTCGTGCCGTACTCGATCGAATAATCGATGAACTTGTTCGGACCGCTTGTGTTTACACGCATGATGCGGACATTTGCCTCGCGGTTCAGGTCAATGATCTTGGTATAGTTGCCTACTATCCAGGACACCATGCCGCGGTTTGAGCTTTCCTGAATGAGACGGAAGTAGCATGAGGGCTCGTTTATAAGCTGCTCACCTGTTGTCTTATCGTAAAGCTCGATGAGCTCTGCTGTCATTCTGTCAAATGTTGCGCGGATGTTTTCGTTTTCAATAACGATC
Source organism: Clostridia bacterium (assembly GCA_017935805.1). Next base: position 2,342 of record JAGBGV010000004.1, read on the forward strand.
GGAGCGTCTATAGAGGGAGCAAACTCGTCGCCGCGCATATACATCCATCCGTTGGGAGTTACGTGGTCGCCGGGCTCCTTCGGCTGCATAACGATTGTTGTGTAACCGAAAGCGGGAACCTTGACGTGTACCAGGTAGTTTGCGTATTCGTGACCCCAGAAGCCCATGTTGGTGTCGCTGATCTTTTCGATACAGTATTCCAGCTTGTTTCCGTCGGGGTCGATGAAATCAACATTTCCGTGACCGTATTCGTAGTTCCAAACAACGATTCTTGCGAACTCGTCTCTGTCATAGCCTGTGGGGTTGAACAGGTGGATTGCACGGACAGGACCGTTGCCGTTTTCAACATTGGTGTAGTTCCAGCGCTGAGGAGTGCCCTGCTTGAAGCCGGCGCCTGCACCTTCGGTGGTTGAGCCTTCAACATGAACGAAGGGTATCTTACTGGTGTCGATAGCTGCCGCGATCTTTCTCATGGAAAGGCTTGCGTATGTGTTTACATGAGCGAGGATCTCCTGGAACTGTCCCATTGCGTGTTCACGGCACTCGAGCACACCGGAGCCGGGGAGAATGTCGTGGAAGTGTGAGAACAGTATCTGACGCCATGACTGGTCAAGATAGTCGGGATCACGCTTCATACCTGCGAGAACGGAAGCGGACGCAGCCAGCTCTTCAGCTTCGTTGATACGGGCCTCGGAGAAGCGGTTTGCCATCTTGATTCTTGACTGGCTGGTATAGCAACCGGTGAACAGGTAATTCAGCTCTTTATTGACAACGGGGATCTCTACGCCGGAGTTCTCAATAGCCTCAAAGAACTGCTTGTATGTACCGAACTCGATAGTGGGAGTCAGCGGCCATGATCTGTATTCGCAAATGCGTTCGATGTCGCGTCTTGTGGGTCCGCCACCGTGGTCGCCTACGCCGTATACGCAGAGGTAGGTATTAACGCCTGTTTCAGCCGCGAATTCGGGAACGATCTCGAACTTTTCTGTACCAACCTCGCCAAGGTAGCAAACGTATTCGCGGTAAACGAGAACGCGCTTGCCGGAGGGAGCTTCATAGTAATAGATGCGGGGGTTAGACTCAACGCCTCGCCAGTGGTACATGTATTTAACGCCTGCGTTTGCGAGGATCTCGGGCACGTTTGCGTTGTGACCGAAGGTATCGGGAACGAAGTCGAGATTGAGTGTGTCGGGATCAATGTCGAGAAGACCGGAGAGGTACTTCTTTGCCTGAAGGATCTGACGTGTCTGGGATTCTCCGTCAGGCATATTCTTGTCAGGTTCAACCCATTCAGCAGCGGTGACTTCCCATCGTCCTTCCTTGATGCGCATTTTAACTTCATCAAGCATTTCATGGCAGTGCTTGTCGATGATCTCGTAGGTGGATGCCTGAGACTGACCGTATGTGTAGTCGGGGTACTCGCGCATGATCTCGAGCATGGTACGCATGGTGTCGATAGTCATTGCGGCGGTCTCGTTGTAGCTCCACTGCCAGTTCATGTCCATGTGGGCGTGACCGATAAAGAGTTCCTTGAAGCTCTTTGCTACGGGTCCGAGGTCAGCAAGCATTTCCTCAGCTGCAAGGCAGGCGGACTTTGTGATAACGCCTTCTTCATTCAGTGCGCCGAGAAGCATGTCTGCCGCTTCTTCAATTCTGTGGTCGTAGATGCTGTCCTGGTGCTTGGAGATCGCGTCAAGATAAATAAGCTCGGATACGATTCGCTCTGCCCATTTGCCCTCTTTTTTGTGAGCGATGAGCTGATTCAGTTTTTCAACATATTTCATATTAATTTATCCTTTCGGAGAAAAGATTTATAAATCGATTTTACCATGATGAAGCGAGTTTGTCAATGATTAGTCAATAAAAGTGAAGAAAACCAAAAAGAAAAAGCGGACACCGTACCGAATGCCCGCCTTGTTTAATTATCTTCATTCCCCTCGCTTTAGCACACACAGGGAAGATCTCTTGGATATGCGCTCGACTGACTGACCGGTCACTTTGCCAAGATCCATTTTTGCTACTCCACCGAGATCTATTCTTGCATTTCTTGTCTCAAGCTGCTTCAGATCGATCTTTCCCGTTCCGTTGCAGGTTATCCACAGATTGTCTGCTTCACCGCCGCATTTTATATCCCCTGAACCGTTCACATCCAAGGCGAGAACACCGCTTGCTTCTCTGAGCAAAACCTCTCCAACGCCGTTTATTTGCAATTTGGGGTTTGCGGTGAATCCACCTTTCACGTGTCCTGAACCGGAGATGGTAAGTGTTGCGCTTCCTCCGCCTACACAATCATAAGCGATATCTCCGTCACCGTTTATTCTCGCGTTCAGGGTAACGGCGCAAACGAATTGCACGTTTCCGACACCGTTTATCGTAAGAGAAAACGTATCTATGTTATTTGCGAAAATATCAGCCTCGCCGCTTACGGTAATGTCTGCTGATTTGAAAGGGAATCCCAATGTCACGATATTTTCGGAGTTTGCACACATTTTTATATTGCCTCCGTTCGTTAGTCCCGTGTATACTGTCAGCTTGTTCTTCTCCTTTTTGGAGTTTTCTTCATTGCTTCTCACGCTAAGCTGCAGAGTACCGTCGCGGAGGGAGAAATCGATACTTGAAATGAAAGCTTGGGAACCGCTGGCAAAGATACCGCGTTTATGCTCCTCTGCTCCGACGATCTCCACATTGCAGCAGTTGCTCAGAGTAATATCTAGGTTTTCAAAATAATCAAGCTCCGTCTCAAGGGTTGTAGGCGCTGACTTGGCTTGCGAAGCGTCATCGTCAAATTCTACCACCCGTATCTCCCCGGTTCCGCGGTTCGTCACAGTCTGCGTTGCATAGTCAGCTACGCTTCCGTCGGTGAATTCAACATGGCTTTCGTCGGCTGACAGAAGTTTTTTATCAGAGTAACAGCCAATACTCTTAGAACTTGCAACAAGGGGAAGACCGTCAAACTTATCAGGGATGACCTCGGTTTCCTTTGCCTTTTCTCCAAACAACTCTCCTACTGATATTCCAAGAGCTTCCGCGAGACTTGGCAAGATACTGATGTCCGGAAGGCCCGTGCCTCGCTCCCATTTTGAGATAGCCTGAGGAGTAATGGACAGTTTTGTTGCAAGCTCTTCCTGAGTGATCTTTTTTGCCTTGCGTGCCGAGGTTATGCGCTC
>JAGBGV010000048.1 GCA_017935805.1 Clostridia bacterium
CGTAGTCCTCGTGGGTGGAATAGGCTGATATTATTATTTTGTGTTCCTTATATTCCACCCGGGCGCAGTCAAATATCACTCAAAAAACACCCCTTAGGGTGCTTTTTTATATCTCCACCATGTCTCCGTCGTTTGGAGCGCACATGGGGAATGGGTATTCACTTTTCATTCGGTTTATTTCGTCGAATCTGCCATCGGGGTAAACGTGGGTGAAGAATACCTGCTTCGCCTTGGATTTTTTCAGATGCGGACCGATCTCGTCAAATCCGAAGTGCCCCAGTTCGCAAATGAAAGCATCAAGCTCCTCGGAGATGATCTCGGGAACGTCATTGTACTTCAGATCCTGTGAAAAATCTCCGCCGAACAGCACACGCTTCTCCCCTTCGGTTATGAGGATCGCGTATGAGGGATCTGTGTGCGCGGTCTTTATATATTCCGCCTTGATGTTTCCGTCGTCAAATACCACACCCTCTGTGGGAACATGGAATCTCAGCTTCTTCGGGTTAAGCTCTCCGTCTCCCCAAGCACGGTTTGTAGCCTTGACAGTTTCGATCAGCTCTTCCGTTGTGAGGAAAAAGTCACAGCTTGTCTGATACAGATACCAGTTCATGCGGTTTGCGAGGAAAGGGATCCCGGCAGTATGGTCGCAGTGGGCATGAGAGGTAAACACCGCGCGAATCGAGTCGAGAGGTCTGCCGCTCTTTTGAAAAATATCGGTGACAGGTGCGCCCGCATCTACGAGATAAACGGAATTCCCCGACTCTATCATGAAACAGCTGCAGTATCTGCTTGCTCGCGGAACTCCATGGGATGTGCCGACAAAAGTTATCTTCATTGGTTTTTCCTCCGCTTGTGGGATAGATGGTATCAGCTTGAATGTATCATTTTTTCGCCGTCTTGTCAAGATGTTTTGTGAAAACACACTCAAAGTAAATTGCGATGTTCCACCGTAGTGAAACACTACACTTTGTCATCCTGAGCCTGCCGAAGGATCTCACAATGGATTCTTCGACTCCGTACTTCCCTCAGAATGACAAAAAGTCACCATCACTCATAACTCAGCTACACCATTTTCAAAAATACTTTTCGAACAAGGTGAGAAAAGTTACCACACTTATTACTTCTTCACTATTACCTCTTACCTCAACTAATAACTTAACAAGCCGAGACGAAGTCTCGTGGGTGGAATCAGTTAACGCTATGTTATCGAACCGCAAATATTCCACCCGGCTCATAACCCATAACTCAAAAAACACCCCTTGGGGTCCTTTTTTATAAAGTTGCCGCCATGACTGCCTTGATGGTGTGCATGCGGTTTTCAGCTTCATCGAACACGATGGACTGCTCGCCTTCGAATACCTCGTCGGTTACTTCCATGCAGTCGATGCCGAATTTGCCGTATATCTCACGTCCGACAGCTGTGCCGAGATCGTGGAACGCGGGCAGACAATGCATGAATCTGCACTGCTTTCCGGCGTTGTCCATGAGCGCTTTTGTTACGCGATAGGGGGTCAGATCCTCGATGCGCTCTTTCCAAACGCTGTCAGGCTCGCCCATTGATACCCACACGTCTGTGTAGATAACGTCCGCACGGGCGGTAGCGGTCATAGGATCCTCAATGAACTCAAGTGTCGCGCCGGTCTCTTTAGCGATAGCCGCGCACTGTGCCACAAGCTCATCACTTGGGAAATACTTCTTCGGTGCGCAGGCAACAAAGTGCATACCCATTTTCGCACATCCGACCATCAGGGAGTTACCCATGTTGTATCGCGCGTCACCCATGTAAACCAGCTTTTTGCCTTTCAGTGAGCCGAAATGCTCCTTGATAGTGAGAAAATCCGCAAGGATCTGGGTGGGGTGGAATTCATTTGTAAGTCCGTTCCACACAGGCACTCCTGCGTGAGCTGCAAGTGACTCCACAAGCTCCTGACCGAAGCCGCGGTACTCAATACCGTCGAACATTCTGCCAAGTACACGGGCTGTGTCAGCAATGCTCTCTTTCTTGCCGATCTGTGATCCCGACGGATCGAGATAAACCGGGTGCATGCCAAGATCCGCTGCCGCAACCTCGAAGGCGCAACGTGTTCTGGTGCTGGTCTTTTCAAAAATGAGCGCAACATTCTTCCCCTCAAAGTCGCGGTGAGGGATGCCCGCTTTTTTCTTTGATTTGTATTCTGCCGCAAGCTCGATCAGTCCACCGATCTCCTCGGGGGTGAAGTCAAGCAGCTTGAGAAATGATCTTCCTTTGAGATTCATACGAAAACTCCTGAAAACATGAGATGTTTGTGAAATAACTTGTGATTCATATAAATGAGTGAAGTGTAATAGACAGATTTCGAACAGATTCTTCGACTTCGTACTCCGTACTTCGCTCAGAATGACAGGTTTGTTCGTACTCCGTACTTCGCTCAGAATGACAGTTAAACCCAACTTATAACTTATAACCCATAACCTATAACTTCTTTTATGGTTCCGATCGCTTCTTTCAGCGTGTTCATGGGGATGTTCAGGGCAAGGAGCAGTCTTACCTTGTCCTTGGCTGTAAGGCAAAGCACGCCTTTTTCCATACAAGAGGCAACAACTTCTCCTGCCGGCTTTGCTGTCTTGATGCCGATCATCAGTCCCATTCCGGTAACAGCCTCAACTCCGGCAGCCCCTTTGAGCTCGGAGAAGATATACTCACTCTTTGCCTTCACGTCAGCGAGGAATTTGTCAGTCAGTCTTGAGAGCACGCCTACCGCACCTGCACAGCACACAGGATTTCCACCGAAAGTGGAGCCGTGGTCGCCGTATCCCAGCACGTTCTGCACTTTTTCCGACAGCATTGTTGCGCCGAGGGGAAGTCCGCCACCAAGTCCTTTTGCGGTGGATACCACATCGGGGGTAATGCCGTAGTTCATATATGAGTACAGCGCGCCGCTTCGTCCGTTACCTGTCTGCACCTCGTCAACTATGAGGATGATGTCCTCTTTTCTGGTGAACTCGTAGATTCCCTTGACGAAATCAGCATCCAGCGCACGGACACCGCCTTCACCCTGCACGCACTCGATCATGATAGCGGCAGTTTTGTTCTCCTTCGCCAGCTTGATAAGCGCGTCGAGATCATTTGCGGGGGTGTGGATGAATCCGGGGGTGAGCGGGTTGAACAGCTTGTGAAAGTGATCCTGACCTGTTGCCGCAAGGGTGGTCAGAGTTCTTCCGTGGAAGCTCTGCTCGAGAGTGATGATCGTGTAATAGTCCTCACTCTTGTGCTCTGCGGCGTATTTGCGTGCCACCTTGATCGCACACTCGTTAGCTTCAGCACCGCTGTTGGAGAAGAACACCTTTTTCATGCCTGTTCTCTCGCAAAGCATCTGTGCGAGACGTGCGCAGGGCTCTGTGTAGTACAGGTTTGATGTGTGCTGTACCTTGCCCATCTGCTCAGTTACCGCCGCTTGCCAGATGTCATCCGCGATACCGAATGTGTTTACTGCAATACCCGAGCCCATGTCAATGTAGCTCTTGCCGTCGGAGCCGGTCAGTATTGATCCCTTGCCGGATACCAGCTCTACGGGGAAACGCTTGTATGTACCTGCAACGTAATTGTTGTCTATCTCTCTGATGCTCATTTTTTGCCTCCTGTTACCATTGTTCCTGCGCCCTCGTCGGTGAGAAGCTCCATGAGGATGGAGTGGGGCACGCGACCGTCCATGATGATAACATTTTTTACGCCCTTGTGGATGGCCTCGATGCAGCAGTCCACCTTGGGAATCATGCCTCCGGAGATAACGCCCTCGTCATACAGCTTTGCAGCTTCGTCGATGGTGATCTCGGGAATGAGTGTGGTTGGATCGTCCCTGTCGCGGAGAATACCGTCGATGTCAGTCATCATGATAAGTCTCTCCGCACCGAGAGCACCTGCAATATAAGCTGCCGCGGTGTCGCCGTTGATGTTGTAGGCGTTGCCGTCCTTGTCGCAGCCGACTGTGGAGATAACGGGGATGTATCCCTTCTCAAGCAGGTCAACTACAGGGTGGATATGTATTTTTGTGATCTCGCCAACGTAGCCCAGCCGCTCGTCCTTGATCTTTGCTTCAATAAGTCTGCCGTCCATGCCGGAGATGCCCATTGCCTTACCGCCGTACTTCTCAAGCATGTTTACAAGAGTTTTGTTCACCTTACCGCACAGCACCATCTGCACGATGTCAACAGTCTCCTTGTCGGTAACGCGCAGTCCGTCAACGAAAACAGGCTTCTTGCCAAGCTTGTCCATGAGTCCGCTGATCTCGGGACCGCCGCCGTGTACCAGCACGATCTTCACGCCGATAAGCTGCAGAAGCACGATGTCCTCCATGACCTGCTGCTTCAGCACCTCGCTTGTCATTGCGTTGCCGCCGTACTTTACTACGACGATCTTGCCGTTATATCTTTTTATATGCGGCAGGGCCTCGGTCAGCACCTTGGCTCTTTCCGCGTTAGTAAATTCGTTATTCATAGATTACCATTCCTCCTCAGACTTACACAGGATCTTGTTATCAACAATACTATGTGTGTTAATGTCAATGTGCTGATCTGATAATTCAAGCAGGGCAGTAAAATAAGTTTCTAATTCTTCCTCAGTCATCGAGTCAATCTTATCTGTAGGCATTGTTAAAACTGCCTCAGGGGTCCAGCCGTATCTAATAGTAAAATCCTCAATGAGCTTCTTATCAAAATTCACTTCTTCACTATTCCCTCTTACTTATTCCTCTACCTTAGGTTCTGTAGTCTCCGTTGATCTTTACGTAATCGTATGTAAGGTCGCATCCCCATGCGGTAGAGGAATATTCGCCGTCCCCCAGGGTTACGAGGATCTCTATCTCGCGCTCGAGGAGAATTTCCTTTGCGATCTCTTCGGAAAAGTCTACACCTGCGCCGTCACGGCATACTTCGATAGTACCCTTGGGACTTCTGAATGATACGCCAACCTTGCTTACGTCAACAGGTGCGCCGCTGTAGCCGATAGCGCAGAGCACACGGCCCCAGTTTGCGTCAGCACCGAACATGGCAGCCTTGAGCAGGGATGAGCAGATAACGCTCTTTGCTACAGTTTTTGCAGTATCGAGAGTGTCCGCACCGCTGACCTTACATTCAAGCAGCTTTGTTGCACCCTCGCCGTCTCCCGCGATCATGCGGCACAGGTGGATGGTCACTGTGTTCAGCGCTTTCATGAATGTATCGAAGTCCTCACCCTCTGAGGTGATCATTTCGTTTCCTGCCGCGCCGTTTGCGAGAACTACTACCATATCGTTGGTGGATGTGTCGCCGTCAACGCTGAGCATATTGAATGTGCCTGTAATATCAGCGGACAGCGCCTTCTGCAGCATTTCGGGGGCGATCGATGCGTCAGTTGTGATAAACACCAGCATTGTCGCCATGTTGGGATGGATCATGCCGCTACCCTTTGCGATACCGCCGATGCGGGCAGTTTTGCCGCCGATCTCGAATTCAACTGCAACTTCCTTTTTCACGGTGTCAGTTGTCATGATACCCTCTGCCGCCGCGTCGCTACCGTCTGTGTTGAGTCCTTCAACGAGGGAGGGGATACCGTCCACGAAAGGATCAATGCACATGGGCTGACCGATAACGCTTGTGGATGCCACAACGATGTCGTCGGATGCAATGCCAAGCTCCTTCGCAAGAAGGTCGCAGGTTGCCTCAGCTATTTCAGCACCGTTTGCGTTGCAGGTGTTGGCGTTACCGCTGTTGCAGATGATCGCCTGTGCTGTGCCGTTGGCGATATGCTTTTTGGTAACAGCAAGAGGCGCGCCTTTTACCAGATTAGTGGTGTAAACAGCCGCCGCAGATGCCACGTTTTCGCTGTAAATGAGAGCGAGGTCGCGCTTGGTGCGGTTTTTTCTGATTCCGCAATGCACTCCGTTCGCCTTAAATCCCTTTGCGGCACATACACCGCCGTTAATTATATTCATGATCGTTATTTCCTTTGTTGTGTTGTTGTTATGTCTCTTATGTTATTTCGGCGTACAGCCTATGCTTACACGTTCAGCCCCGTAGCCTCGTCAACTCCAAGGAGAATGTTCATGTTCTGTATCGCCGCGCCGGATGCTCCCTTGCCGAGATTGTCGAATCTGGATATGAGCAGTATCCGCTCCTCGTTACCGCAGACTGTGATCTCCATGTCGTCCCGACCTCTCATCTTTCCCGCAGAGAGGAAGCCACCCTCGTCATCTGCTTCGGTGAACTTAACAAGACCGCTTTTGTAGTAGTCCCGGTAGACTGCCTTGATGTCGTCAGATGTTCCGTTTATCTCGTCGCGGAACAGGGGAACTGTGACCTCCATGCCTGCGTAGTAGGGCGCAACGATGGGGCAGAACACAGGCGCGTGACGGATTCCGCATATCTTTGACATCTCGGGCAGATGCTTGTGCTTTTGGGTGAGTCCGTACTGTCTCGGTGCATCGAGCAGTGGATCTCTGCCGGCATCTTCGTATTCCGCGATCATCTTTTTGCCGCCGCCGGAGTAGCCTGTCAGTGAATGAGCAGTCAGACGTGCGTCCGATTTAATAATCCCTGCACGGACAAGCGGCTCGACCAGTGCTACAAATCCGCTGGCGTGACATCCCGGGTTGGCGATCCGCTTTGATGCGGCGATCATTGCCCGTCTGCCGAGCAGCTCCGGAAAGCCGTATGCCCAGCCGTCGTTTGTTCTGTGAGCGGTGGATGTGTCAATTACTGCGGTGTTTGGGTTTTCGATAAGTGAGACCGCCTCAATAGCCGCCGCGTCGGGCAGACAAAGGAAGGCGATATCAGCAGAATTGAGAGCCTCTCGTCGGGCTTCGGTATCCTTGCGCAGCTCTTCTGTAAGCTTCAAAAGCTCGATATCATTTCTGCCGCCAAGCCGCTCGTAAATGCGCAGACCGGTTGTTCCGGCACTTCCGTCAATGAAAATTTTGGTCATTTCGACTCTCCCTTCGTCGGATTTTCAGCTCTTTTTTGCGAAATTTTGAGGCAATACCTCTCCATTATGATTTTGAATAAATATACGGCTATTATACACCATATATTCACATTTGTCAAGGGTTTTGGCTGGTAGTATTCATTGTCATAATTGATGATTTATTTGATTTTTGCACCTCATTTATGGGAATTTGACAGGTGGCAGTAAGTCATGGCGGTAAACCTGTAATCGACTGTTTGCCTCAAGCGACCTCGAGGTGCACTTTTCTTTTTTTCCTTAACCGAACTTATTAGTTCGTCTCATTTGCCACTCCGCGTGGGAAGCGTATTAATTAACGCTGTTCGCTTGGAACACAAGGATGCTCATGCCGCACCCTTGTGAATCCCCGGCACTTAAGGATGGGCAAGAGCTCGTGCTCGATTGACTCGTCAATCTTCACACTGCGCTGTTTCCCCTCCTTAAGAATCCACCCCTTTGCCCTCACGTGCAGCTTTTACTTTAACTCACCCACACCCATTTAATAAAATCTACTTTTTGAGTCATTCTTGACGAAAAAAGTTTCCACAACGTTCACGAAGTGAACTCATAACTTGCCGAAGGCAATCATCACTTATAACTCGACGAAGTCGAATATAACTGCGTCAGCAATATAACTCGACGAAGTTGAATATCACTTTCACGAAGTGAAAATATAACCCATAACTCATAACCCATAACTTCTAACTCAAAAAAGCCCCACCGGGGGCCTTTTGTGTTTTTAGATTTTGAAAGCCTTGTCTACAGGCACGGAGCAGATGACAACCTGTGCCTCTGTGCGAAGTCCGTGCTCGGAGTTGACGTCGTTCATCAGATTCTCCTTGATGCTGTCGGGAGCGAGGATGACAACGATCTCCTTTTCCGAGTCGAAGGAAATGCCTCTGAAGGTCTCGGAAAGCTCATCCGCCGCAAGACGCGCCTTGATTATGGTTCCGCCTGTAGCTCCTGCCTTGCGGGCTGTCTGCATTACCTGATCGGTATAGCCCTGATGTACCGCAATGAGGATGAGGCTGTGACGGTGTTCGTTTTTCATAATATCCGCTCCTTCTCTGGCACCGGAAGACGATGCTGCCGTGGCTTCAGATTTTACTCTTGTCAAAATTGTTGCGATAAGACTTCCTACCGCATCGGGGGAAATAAGCATCATAATGCCGCGACCTGTTCTCACAGGACTGAGGCTGTCGCTGAACTCTCGTACTACCTCTTCAACGGCGCTTTGCTTGCCGAAGCTGATGACGATATCCTTGTCAATGCTTCCAAGTCCCAGAATATCCATCATTTCCGATGAAGCGGTACCAAGTCCGCGGCAGGTCATGTTGTATCCCACGCCTTTTTTGCTCATCAGCTGTACTAGGGCTTTGCCGTGTCCTCTCTGGGTGATGGCAACAAGTGCCTTTACGCGCTCCGGGGTGTTAGCCCATGCTTCAGCCATTTACGCCCACCTCCTCCGTGATCTCCGCGCCGGAAGCATCGGAATTGTTGTAGAAAATAATGCAGTCGTCCACTCGGCTGATCTCTTCTACTGCCTTCTTGTGCAGCTTCTTGATCTTCAGCTCAGAGTACAGACCGATCGTCTGAATAGTAATAAGGGGAGTCATTGCAACCATTGCAACGATGCCGAATGCGTCAGTCATCAGGTTTCCGCCTAGGGCAGTACATGCACCAACCGCGAAGGGAAGCAGGAAGGCGGATGTCATAGGACCGCTTGCCACTCCACCGGAGTCAAATGCAACGCCTGTGTAGATCGGCGGCACAAAGAAGCTGATCACAAGGGAGATAATATATCCGGGAATGAGGAAATACATGATCGGGATACCGGTAAGCACACGGAGCATAGCGATACCAACGGAGATAGCAACACCGATGGAGAGACCTGTGCCGATGGACATGCCGGAGATACGTCCGTTTGAGATCTCCTCAACCTGTTTTTTGAGAACTGCAACCGCAGGCTCGGCGGCAACGATGAAGTAACCGACAATCATGCCAACGGGGATAAGCAGATATCTGAACTCGCCTCCTGCGATAGCGCCGCCGATAAGTGCACCGGCAGGCATGAAGCCTACGTTAGCGCCGGTGAGGAAGAGGACAAGTCCTACATATGTATAAAGGAAGCCGCTGATGATACGGAGAAGCTGAAGCTTGTGGTATCTGCGGGTGATAAGCTGGAAAATGATAAACACGGCAACGATAGGGAGGAATGCTATTGCCACCTCTTTAATGAAGTGAGGGAATTCGCGGACGAACTCCAAGATTGCATCGCGAGTGGTGAACACTTCGGGGATGACAGTTTCGCTTGTGCCGGCTGTAGGTCTGAAGCATATACTGAGAATCAGCACAGACATGATCGGACCGACGGAGCAAAGCGCAACCAGACCGAAGCTGTCCTCAGCGGAATGCTTGTCGCTTCTGATAGACGCCATACCAATACCGAGCGCCATGATGAAAGGCACGGTGATAGGACCTGTTGTAACTCCGCCCGAGTCGAATGCTGCGGGGATGAAGTCGTTTGGAGCGAATATTGCCAGAATGAATACGATGCCGTAAAATACAAGTAGCAACTTTGCCAGCTTTATGCCGAATATGTTACGCAGAAGCGCGATCGCGAGGAAGATACCTACACCGATTGCGACAGAAAGAATGAGAGTCAGGTTAGGGATAGATGGGATCTGGTTTGCAAGAACTGTCAGGTCCGGCTCAGCGATGGTGATAATGATACCCAGCGCCAGGCAAATGATGAGGGGCAGAACTATCTTTTTCTTTTTGCTGATAACGACACCGATGCCCTCGCCCATGGGCTGCATTGACATACCTGCGCCCAATGTGAACAGGCTCATGCCGAAAATCAGCATAAATGCCCCAAGTAAAAACAGCACAAAAACACCCGTACTCACAGGGGCGATAGTGATGCACAGAAGCAACACGATTGCCGTAATGGGAAGCACGGATGAAAGGGATTCAAAAAACTTTTCTTTGAGTAAAACCATGATACCACCTAAATTAAATCATCCTATTAATAATATATCATACTTTGTGCGTATATACAATAACAAAATTTCGAATTTTCAGGATAATATCGGGCGTTTTGTGAGGAGAGAAGGTATTGCGCGCCGGTAATCACTCGTGGCTTGTTATTTTCGCCCCACGCGCAGTTAAAAAGCAAACAAAAAAGCGGAACCCGAAATGAAGCCCCGCTTTGATGATTATTCGATTACTTATGATGCTTGATAAGACCGAGTGCCTTGCTCAGCTCCATTACTACGAGAGGAACGAAGATGAGACCAACACCGATAAGGTACTGCTGCCATGTGAGATACATGAGGCCGAACACACTCTGAACGCCGGGCACGAACAATACAAATGCCATAAGTGCAGTAGAGCCGAGAGCCGCAAGATTCAGATTCTTGTTGCCGAAGGGACCGATCTTGAAGAGAGAATGCTCGGAACGCATGTTGTACGCCTGAACGATCTGGCAAAGAGCAAGAACCATGAACGCCAGTGTCCGACCGCCCATAAGGTTGATCTCGTGAGCCTCGTCAAGGAGAACACCGTTGAATACTTCAACAAGAGGAAGACCTGTACCTACCCAGAAGCCGATAAGTGTAAGAGCCGCAAACATAATACCCTGAAGCACTACACGAATACCGAGTCCGTGAGCGAAGATGCCTTCGTTCTTCGGCTTGGGCTTGCGCTCCATAACGTCCTTTTCAACTGCTTCCATACCAAGAGCGATAGCCGGCAGAGAGTCAGTTACAAGGTTGATCCAAAGAAGCTGCATGGAAAGGAGAGGAGATGTGTGCCACATAAGCATTGCGGCGAACACGGTAATAACCTCACCGATGTTTGTACCGAGAAGGAAGCCAACTACCTTCTTGATGTTAGCGTAAATACCTCTGCCCTCGCGAACTGCGTCAACGATGGTGGCAAAATTGTCGTCTGTCAGAGTCATGTCAGCCGCGCCCTTTGCAACGTCGGTACCTGTGATACCCATAGCGCAGCCGATGTCAGCAGCCTTAAGCGCAGGTGCGTCGTTTACGCCGTCACCTGTCATGGAAACCACCTGACCGCGTCTCTGCCATGCTTTAACGATTCTGATCTTGTTTTCGGGGGATACACGAGCGTAAACAGAGATATCTGCAACAACTGCGTCAAGCTCTGTGTCAGTCATACGGTCAAGCTCTGCACCTGTGATAGCACGGTCGCCTTCCAGAAGGATACCGAGCTCACGGGCGATTGCGGATGCGGTAACAACGTGGTCACCTGTGATCATTACGGGCTTGATACCTGCCTTGCGGCAAACTGCAACAGCTTCCTTTGCCTCAGGTCTGGGCGGGTCGATCATACCAACAAGGCCCATGAATGTAAGGCCACATTCAAGCTCATCGGATGTGGGAGTTGCGGGCACCTGGTCGATCACCTTATAGCCGACTGCGAGTACGCGGAGTGCGTTTTCGCTCATCTCTTCGCAAATACGACGTGCAGTTTCAAGATCACCTGCAACACAGCGAGCAGCCATAACGTCGAAAGCACCTTTTACGATAACTACATTCTTGCCGTCGATGCGGTTTACGGTGGTCATGAGCTTTCTGTCAGAGTCGAAGGGGATCTCCGCAAGTCTGGGGTAGTCCATGTTCAGTTCATCCTTGGGCATACCGTTTTTGTGTGCCGCAAGAACGATTGCTGTCTCTGTGGGGTCACCGATGTGCTTTTCTTCACCGCCCTCGCCGAATACAACAGAGCCGTCACAGCAAAGTGTACCGTAGCGGAGGAGAGCGCACACGTCATCGCCGTTGTTTGCGGTAATTGAGACAGCCTGACCCTTGCCGTCAACATAAGCCTTAACCAGAGTCATACGGTTCTGGGTGAGAGTACCTGTTTTGTCGGAGCAGATAATGGATGCGCTGCCGAGAGTCTCAACTGCGGGCAGGCGGCGAATGATCGCGTTCTTCTTAACCATGCGCTGTACGCCGATTGAAAGAACGATGGTAACGATTGCGGGCAGTCCTTCGGGAATAGCGGAAACTGCAAGAGAAACCGCAGTCATGAACATATGCATGGGGTCCAGATCGTTAACCAGACCTACAATGAAGATAATACCGCAAGCTGCGAGAGCGAGAATACCGAGGTACTTGCCAAGCTGCGCCAGCTTCTTCTGGAGGGGAGTCTGTGTTTCTTCTTCACCGTCAAGAAGGTTTGCGATCTTACCCATTTCGGTGTCCATACCTGTAGCGGTAACCACAGCAAGTGCTGTACCGTAAGTAATGGAGCAGCCTGAGAATACCATGTTGGATCTGTCACCGAGAGGAGCGTTTTCCTTAACGTCTGCATCGGCGTCCTTTTCGGAGGGAACAGATTCACCGGTGAGCGCGGATTCCTCACTCTTGATGCTTACAGAGCGAAGAAGTCGTGCATCTGCGGGAACAAAGTCGCCAGCCTCAAGTCTGATGATGTCACCGGGAACGAGCTCGGATGCGTCGATCACGGATTCTTTACCGTCGCGGATAACGCGGGCGTGAGGTGCCGACATATTCTTCAGTGCGTCCAGTGCCTTTTCAGCCTTACTTTCCTGCATAACACCCATTACGGCGTTGAGAACTACGATAAGCAGAATGAGGAGAGGCTCGAAAAATTCCTTGGGGTTTCTCTCTACGCAGGCGATCACGAATGATACGGCTGCGGCTGCAAGGAGGATGAGGATCATTGCGTCCTTGAACTGGTCAAAGAAGCGCTGGAGATTGGTTTTCTTCTTCTTTTCGCGCAGCTTGTTTTCACCGTACTGCGCACGTTTTTCCGCTACCTGCGCTGTAGTGAGACCTGTTGACTGATCAGTGCCAAGCTCACGGATGACGTCATCGGCGGGAATGTGATGTGCGATCAATTTATTTACCTCCAAAAATATATTACAATAAATATTATACCATTTTCAGAAAAATATTCAAGAGCTCAATCGGTTAAAAAACGCCACTCTGTTCGGGTTATGCGAACTATTTCGGGATTTCGTATGAATGAACAAAAAGTGCTTGCTATTTTCACTTTGACGCAGAGCTACTGCAGGTTGTATGGGGTGATTTTGTGGGTTTTTTACGTCAATTTGCACAATTTTTCCATCAAAGCCGTTTGGTGAATAAGCTGTTTTTTTATGTTTCTCTTGCGCAGTTTTGCACCTCTCATTTCGTCCCGACACATCTTACTTGACAGAGGCTCCCACTCTCGCGCCGGAGTCAAAGGCAGTATATCCGAGTTCAAAATGACACGCAAAGCAAGAAAACAAAAATAAGCTCTTGTATATTTGCCTAAAGTATGGTAAAATAAAACAAAAAACACCGAAAGGCAGATAAAAATGATCACCAAGTATGTTTTCAACAAAGACACAGACCTGGACAAGGACTTCTTCTACGTGTCATCTCTCGCTCCCTACTTCAAGAAGACTGACAAGCACTTTGAGGTAATGGAAGACTGCATCAAGAACAGCTACAACCCCGACATCGAGGACTGGGATTACATCAGCATCCTCACAAAGAAGAAATATAAGAACGGCGCAAAGCTGTCCACTCATTGCACATTTGAAAAGTACGGCGCACCCATTATCGTTTTCTCCAATGACTACACCACAGACGAGAAGGGCGACAACTTCTACGGTCTCCACTTCGAGGTAGTTGCATACGAAAAGGGCTGCAACATCTGGCACATTTATCCTCTGCCGGCAGGCTCACGCACACCTATCGCAACACCCAAGATCGGCTTCGGTGAATTCGTTATCGAGGGCGGCGAAATGGTTGACATGACTGTTGAGGTAATCGGCAAGAAGATCAAGGTTACAATGAACGGTCAGACAATTGAGACCGAAAACGAGCACATTCCCGACGAATTCCACGTTGGTCTCACAGCCTGCGAAGGCGTAAACAGATTCTACGACTTCACAATCGACGCTGAAGAGGCGTAAGACGTAAATCCACATAAATAAAACTACCCGAAGAAGAGCCGTACACTCTTTTTCGGGTAACTTTTTTGTTTAATTATTTATTTTGTTTCTTCAGCATTTGTCTCTTCCTTACCGAAGAAGATTCGGTCATCCATCATGAGAAGCTTTTTGTTGTAGAACTCGGATTTGAGCTGAAGCTCTGCGTCAAGCTCTTCGAAGCCGTACATCTCAGTAAGAGTTTCCTTGTCGGAGAACAGGTTTGTTCCAAGTCCCAGTCTGTCGCCCTCGATCTGCACGCCCATAGCCGCAAGAGTTGTGGGGAACATATCAAAGGTGCCGAACTCTCTGTTCTTCTCCTGTACAGGCTCAACTGCGGAATTAAGGATGCAGTTGTAAACTGTGCGTGTGTATTCGGGATCAATGTCCGCGAGGAATTCGGAGTCCATTGTAAGGTGGTCACCGCTGATAACAACAGTTGTGTCCTCATAGAAGGGCTGTTCCTTGATCCACTCAACGAACTCATACACCTGCTTTGAGGAGCAAGAGAGCACGTTTGCATACTGAAGCTCGTATTCATCTCCGCAACGCTCACAAACATATCCGTCCGGGAAGTGGGAGTCAACAGTCAGCACAGTGAAGTTAAAGGGTTCATCTGCTTCAGCAAGGCGAGTGATCTCTTCCTTTGCATAAGCGAAGAGCTTTTCGTCCTCGAAGCCCCACCATACCTCGTAATCCTCGTCAAGTCTGCCTTCTTCCTTGAGTGAGTTTATGTCAACGATGTTGTATTCACCGTTCTGGGTGAAGTAAGCCTTTCTGCCGTGGAATTCCGCAACAGAGCCAACAAGCAAGGTCTGATTGTAGCCTGCGTCGCGAAGCACTTCACCTATGGAATATACACCGGGCATGAAGTCTTCCTCAGCACCGTACACGTCCGCACCGAGAGGCACCTTGACCGTCACGCCGGAGGTCTGTGCAACCATAGCGGAGGCAGTCCATGTGGTACCCGCATAAGCGTAAGCTCCGCCCAGCCCGTCGGTGTTGGAGAAGCTGACGTTCTCTTCAGCCAATTTGGTAAGCTCCGGTATGTAGTCAACCGTGATATTACCGCCTGCTGTTGTATCAGCAAAGGTGTTTTCCATGGATTCGAGGAAGATATAGATGAGATTTCTCTTTTCCTCGGGGAATGTAAGTCCTACGGTCTCAGGGTCAGCATAGTGATCTTCAATGAAGTCGGAATTTGTGGAAATGGTGTTCACATACGCGAATACATCAAGCTGTGTAATGAACACGATGAGGCACACCATGAACACGCAAAGAGCAAGTGTCAGCGCCTGCTTCACAAAGAAACGGCAGCTTTTGGATTTGCAGTAGTCAATGTACTTGCGGCTCTTCTGCATGAGTGCCTTGAGTTTTCCGAACAGTCTGCCCGAGAGAAGCAGGTACAGGAACACCTCAACGATCGTAGCACCAAGGCTGAGCAGTCCCACAGAGGCTACACCGCCAAGTGCCAATCCGCCGTGAACTCCCACAGTGGTGGTCTTAAGCTGGAACAGGATCTGGTCGAAATATACATGGTCGTATTTGCTGAGCAGCCACAGCGTAAGGAACAGAACAACATTGCCGGCAAATGCGATTATCACCGCCGCAATGTATTTCTTGCGTTCGCTCTTTTGCTCCTTCGTTAAAACTGTTTTTTCAGAAGCTGTAATTTTATTTTGATCTTTTGCCAAAATTTCATCCTCCGATACGGCATCCGCCGCGTGTCTGTATGTTAATTGCCTTTGTTCTGATAATAAACAAGCAGATAAGGTGATGGACTGCACATTATCTGCACAATACATCACCTTACATTATATCACATGATTTCTACAATCGCAAGATACATATTGCCACACTTTAATTAAAAAATATGGCAAATATTTGACAAAAATACCACTTACACCCGAATAAGAGTGCCGAGTACAGTAGAGTAAATATATGCACCCTCGATCTCCTCACCGAACATTTCGGAGCATATCTCGCGGTAATAGGTAAGCTGATCCCTGTGACGGTTTTTCAGCTTTGCCTCAGCCAGCGCGCGGTCATGCCACTCCTCGTCAGTCAGCGAGTCGGTTTTGTAGTCGATCAGCAGCAGCCGTCCGCTGTCGGGGTCGCGGAACACACAGTCAACAACACCCTGCACCGTCAGCTTTACTCCGTTTTCTAAAAGTGATGCCGCAAGATCCCCATTCGCTGTGAATCTGTAACCGTCAAGGAGCACGTTGAATCGGAATTCTCGCTTTACCATAGGTGAGCGAAGGAGCTTATCCATGAGTCCGCTGTCCGCAAACCGTTCCATTTGCTTTTTGTGGATAAGTCGGGCTGTTTCTCTTGTAATAAATCGCTGATCTATAAGCCGTTCTATCTCGTGCCCCACTCCGTTTGCCTTAAGCGACGCAAAATCCGCAAACTGCATGAACACATGAGTTGCAGTACCTCGCTCTGCGGCTGTGGCATGGGCTGCGCTGTCCTCCTGCATGAACAGGGGCCGCACAAGTGCTTCCTCGACTTCTGTCGCGGCTTCATCAATCGGCGCATCAATGGAAAGTGCAAGCTCTGTCGAGTCATCGCTGTCGTCAAGGATCTGGGGATTCAGCTTTGACACAGTCAGCTTTGCGGGAACGCTTTTCAGATATTCGTGAGGATAAACGAAGCCGAATCTTTCGCTGTAAATGGTACCCTCCACGGTGTTCTCGCCTTCAGCCACGGGTGACACTACCTCGCGGACGCCTTCAGCCTCACCGAGAAGTTCATCTGCGCTTATCACATTGATGCTTAAAAAATCTCTCACCCCAAGGGATGCGGATTCAAGTATCCAGTCGATATACGAGCTTGCATTTGTTACATGATACCTGTCGGCAAACTCGCTCTGCAGTTGTGCGTCAGCCAAGTCAGCCTCCGCGTCGGCGGTTTTTGAGGTAATGATAAGCTGTTCTCTTGCTCTCGTCAAGGCAACGTACAGCATACGCATTTCCTCGTTTACCGAATCCCTCCGCAGCTTTTCTCCAATGATCCGCCGCAGGAGTGTGTCGCATTTCACCAGCCTGCTCTCGTCGGGGAGATACATACCGAGACCGAGCCTGCTGTCGTACAGTACCGTGCGGCTCTCGTCAGCTGTGTTGCGCCGCTTTGCACACTCGGAAACAAAGCATATGGGGAACTCGAGTCCTTTTGACGCGTGAATACTCATGATAGACACAGAGTCCTCGCCACCCGAGCCGCTACCGCTGCCCGAATCGGGAGAATCAATGGCACTTGCCGCGTATTCAAGGAACGCGGATATATCTCCGCTCTTTGTCACGCCGCCGCTGCCTGCCACAAACTCCGCCGCAAGGTCGCACAGTCGGTTTATTGCATCACGCTCGCCGCCGCTTGAGCGAATTCCCGCAATGGAGTATAGCTTTATTTCGTCAATGAGGTATTCGAGATATTTGTCAACTCTCATGCCCCGTGCCACAGTCTTCTGCTTTTGCAGCCAGGAGACAGCATCGGCGCACTTTTCACAGAGGTCATTCCCACCGATCTCACTTCTGTCAATAACGGACAGGTACAAGGGTGTGTCCTCCTGCTTGATCTTCAAAAGATCGCTCATAGTAAAGCCGAAAACAGGGGATCGCAGTGCACCCGTAACGTAAATATCGCGAAGGGGATTGTCGATAAAGTTCAGAATACACACAAGCAGCATTACCGACGGGTAAGATGACAGGGGGCGCTCAACCTTCAGAGCAGAGGAAATGCCGTATTTTAGAAGGGCATCCCGATAGTCGCCGCCGGATGTGGATGGGGAGCGCAGGAGAATCGCAATATCCCCCGCCTTAACGGTACGCTCACCGCTTGGAGAATACCGTCCGATCATTGATGCTATGCGCCGCGCCACGTATTCGGCTTCGGGATCAGCGGTGTTTTTCTCTCGCTCCTCCCCTTTTTTGGCGCGTTTCTTCTCGATAAGGCAGATCTCAGCTTTAGGAGATGTGTCCGAGGGTGTACCGCCGTCTTTGGCATAGACCAAGGAATCCCCCGCCTCATATGGGATACCGCCGTGAGGCAGAATGTATTCGGACACCATGTTGACAAAGCGCACTACCGGGCTGTCGCATCGGAAGTTCTCGCTCATGAACAAGGCAGAGCCGC
Organism: Clostridia bacterium; assembly: GCA_017935805.1. Next base: position 18,063 of record JAGBGV010000048.1, read on the forward strand.
GGCCCGGATCAAATTCATCCTCATCCCGGGATTCGATGTCAGCGATCGGCTCTACCGTTTCCCACGCCCGTCTGTATGAGGAAAACACCTCCGGGTCAGCACCGCGGAATCGGTAAATGGACTGCTTTATGTCACCTACCATGAATCGACGCGCGCTTCCCGATACTGCACGGAATATGAGATCCTGCACCAGGTTTGTGTCCTGATATTCGTCAATAAAAATGTATTTGTAGCGTGAGCCTATCTCCACAGCCGCAGAGGTTGGCTCGCCATTTTCGTCTATAAGAAGCCGCAGTGCCAGGTTTTCCAAGTCGCTGTAGTCAATGGAGGACATTTCCCGCTTTCTGCTGCTGAATCTGTCGAAATATACACCGAGCACCCTTGCCGTGAGGCGCAGTACCTTTGCAGTTTCGGCGCTGTAGTGAAGTGCTTCCTCCATTGTTGAAGCGAAAAATCCGGATGACATTTTCTCCACGCCCTTTTTCAGCTCATCTCTGAACACCTTGAACGCTGCGGAAGTGGGAGTTGCGTCCTTTGAGGACAGTCTGCCGAGAGCCTCCGGAGAGAATGAGGAAAAATGAGTCAAAAGTCTGTCAAAGTTCCCTCTTTCAAGGATAGCACGGCCGCCCTCGACCCAGTCAATGCAGGACTGAAGCGCGGCGCCGTATTTTTCGCTTACCTTCGGCTGGGAGGCAAATTCCTCTGCTATAGTGGAGAACACTTTGCTGTAGTGGCTGAAGAATCCGCCCACAGAGTCAGCGAGAACGCGTCCGTAATCGCTCTCCATAATGCTACCGCACTTTGATACGGAATCAAGCATATCCGCAAAGCGAAGCAGTGCCCCCTGATCCTCGCCGTCAGCAATAAGTCTGTCAGCCAGCCACAAAAGCTCACTGTCAACAGACGCAGTATCTCGCACCTGTCCGATGATGTCGGCAAGTGTGGTGAAGCTTTCAAGCTCCTCTCCGGTCGCGGAGAAAAACTCGTCCACAACATCCCGCATTACCTCGATCTTGAGGGCGTCAATTGTTTTCTGATCCGCAATTCGGGAGTCCTGAGGCAGCCCAAGCACAGGGAAATACGGCTTCAGGGTGCGGTACAGGAATGAGTGAATAGTGGAAATATCCGCAGACGGCACCTTTGATATGGCACGGCTGATCATTTCCGCTTTTTCCGGAGAGGTTTCCCGATACTCCGCAGCAGCTTTTGAGAGAGAAGATGATATTCTTTGCCTCATTTCAGCCGCCGCCGCTTTGGTGAAGGTCACGATCAGCATCTCGTCAAGGGTTGCATTGCCGCTTTTCACAAGCTCTGCGATCCGACCGGTCAGTGCGGCAGTCTTTCCGCTTCCCGCAGCAGCTGAGAGGAGAAGGTCTCCGCCGCGCCAGAAAACAGCAGTCCGCTGGGCAGGGGTATAGCTTATCTGTGCCATATTACGCCTCTCCTTTCTCTTGACTTATTTTGCAGATGTATCTGTTGTCGCACCACTCGCAGGGAGACTTGCCGCCAACGGATTCCGGCTTTGCTTCAGCCTTGCCGCATTTCATTTCCGTGGCGATCCCGCAGAGGATCTTTTCAAGCTCTGTATAAAGTGAGCCGAACTCATCAAGGGATAAGAGAGTGGTGGATTTTTTCGAGCTTTTTATCTCCTCGCCCGACACCTTGACAGCCACATATTTGCCGCCAAGCTCTCCGTCCATTGCCCGAAGCACGTCTTCATCAGCAAGGTAAATTCCGCTTCGCTCGATCTTGTCAATGGACAGCTCTGCCGCCTCGTCGGGAGTGAGCATTGTATCCGATGGATGTGCCGTAGGTCTTGCGCTGAAATATACCGCACCGGCAGGAACAACATCCCCGGTAATGCCAAGAGACGGTATGCCGCGCTTCCAAACGGTAAAGAGATAGATGAGCAGCTGAACATCAATTCCTCGGGAAACGTTATCCATAGAGAAGGACTTTGCCCCTGTTTTGTAGTCCACTACACGCAGGTACTTTTTGCCACCCTCCTCGTACATATCAATTCTGTCGGCAATACCGCGGAGAGTGACCTCTGTTCCGTCTTCGGTTTCAAAGGTGATAGGCGGTACCCCTCCCTCGCCGTCAATTCCCATGGGCAACTCAAAGGCAACAGGCTTGAACCGGCTCTGCCCTATCTCACGGAGCACCGCACGCAGGAATACGGGAACGTATCTGGACAGCCGTATGAAGAGATACTCAATACGCCCGTCATGTTCGCTGCCGTAAGCAGTGCCCGAGCCTTCTGACAGCTCCGCAAGGTACTCGCGGATGATATCGTCGGACATTTCACGCAGGGCCTCCTCGGAGATATTGTCGGACACAAGCTGTTCTGCCGACATTCCCGAGAAGAATCGCTCCATAACGTGATGCATGAAGGTGCCGATGTCAGGGGTGCGTATTTCTGCTTTCGCCTCGGGCTTTATTTTCATTAGGTATTTACATGAATAATTGAACGGGCACTGAACAAATGTGTCAATGCGCGTCTGTGAGAGGCTCATCCGTCTCACTTCGTTGCCGCCGAGGTCAGCGATCACGTCGTTTTCAGCCGTAAGAGGCACATCCGCCCCCGCAGTTTCTCCCACAAGTGAGGTGAGCAGTGCTATCTCTGACAGGTCTGTACGTCGGGAAAGCTGGTATTCCGCACCTGCTCTGCTGTAGACAACCTCAGAGAGAGGCATTGCTGCAAAGGAGGTGGTAGAGTCAGTTATCGCCTGTATGCGAAGTGCCCCCTCGGACAGATCACCGCCGTCAGTCGGAGCAAGGATATACAGCTTATCAGTAGGGGATGCGGCAGTTCGGTAGTACATGAAGTATTCACGGGCTGTACGCATATCCACGTCAAGTGAATCGAGAGCAAGACCAACGGACTCAAGCACGGTTTTGTCACCGTCGTCAAAGAATGAGCCGCCGTCTCTGACAGATCCGGGAAACTCTCCGTCAACTGAGCCAAGCATGATGACGCATCTCACCCGGTCAAATCTCACGCCCGTTGCACTTCCAAGAACAACCTCGTCAATGCCCGTGGGAATGGTGCTTACGTCCATTGCAGAGGCTACACGGGCAAAAAGTCCAGCGAATCTTGATGCGTCAAGGCGTGTTTCACCCAGCATATTTACCATTTTGTCAAGTATCTCGCAAACGGACTGCCAGCTTGATTCCGCTTTTTTCGCATCCGCGGTCATTCCGATGGCACGGTATGATCCTGCGATCTCACGAAGTGAGTGCTGCACACCGTACTCCTCGGCAAAGTTAACTATTCCGACAGCAATATCGCGAACATTGGCAACGCCGCCGTCAAATACGGATAAAGGTCTGTCAAGTGGGGGGATCAGCTTGTTTTTGACAGAGTTCGCCCATTTCAGCATTACCTCCGCAGACTTGCTTATCTCCGTCTTGTATCCGTCAGGGTTCATGCACCAGTCATCCCCTGTGTACATTCGCCTGCCGTGGATATTCCATGTGCCGGTGTACGTCTCGAAGATGTCTCCCTCGAATTTTCCTATTATCTCATCAGCATCACGTCCAACGGGAGTCATGCCTGTTTTCAAGAGTCGGATGATATTCTTCCTCTGCCAGCCGCCTACCGCCACACCAAGAGCGGAAAGCACAAGTCTCACTGCGGGAGAGGTGGATACGCTGCCCGGCTCCGACATGAAGCAGTTTATTCCGTGTCGGCGCAACACCGTGTCAAGCACACCCTCGCGAGAGGTCATGTTCCCCGCCACCACTGCGATGTCGGAATTTCGGTAGCCCTCCCGGTGCAGTTTTTCGATTATTGCGGCACAAGCCTCCGCTTCGTCAAATCTGTCGGTGCATTTTATGATCTTCACATCCCCCTCGCCCTCGTCACACACAGGGGCGGGCATGGGAGAAGTATAGTTGAAAAGGTGTTTTTCCACAGCGGACAGGGTAGGCGAGTTTTTATGGCGCAGGTTTTGCGTAAGCTCCACACGGTTTATCTCAAGTCCGAGACGGGATGCCATGGATGTGACGTTTTTGAGGTATTCTCTCACCTCACCAAACTGGATCTCACGTCGGCTTTCGGCTATATCCGGCGGGCAGGCAAAGGTAAGCGTTACCTCATCCGCCTGTGACATTATTCGGTAAAGAATCCGCTCCTCCGGTGCTGTAAGGGAGAAGAATGAGTCCACAAACACAGCCTTGCCTCGGAAATATTCGCATTTATCAAGAGCAAGCGCAAGATTGGCAAGTAAGTCGCCTCTGTCAATGTACTCCTCGTGAAGAATGTCCTCGTATGCGGCGTAGACCATTACCGCATCGGAAAGACGGGAGAGCAGATCCCCCACTCCCTTGCCGTCTGTTTCGCCGCGCTGCAGTCTCAACTCATCGAGCGCCGCTTCAGCCTCAATTGGTGTAACGCCCGAGGACTTGAGCTCGTCAATTGCGTTCATGAGATGAGGGATGCACCTGTCCTCGTGATCTCTGTTGTAAACACGGAGATGCTCCCACACGGACAGCATGGCACGCCACACAAGAAGGCTTCGGCTGCCCTCGTCGATAACTGTGTCAACAAGTCCGCCGCCCTCACGGAAAACGGAGTTGGAAAGTCGGGTAAAGTTGGTTATCTCAAGGCGCAGATTGGCAGAAGCAGGCAAAACAGATGCCATTTTCGTCTCCCAGACAACAGCTTGCTGCTCGGGAACAAGAAGCACCACCTGCCGCCCCCCATTCGCTATTTCATTTTTGATCATTTCGCACAGCGCGGTGCTTTTGCCGCTTCCTGCACGTCCGATTATGAAGTTTACCATGAAAATCTCCGTTTATAAGTAAACCGCACGCGGAAAATTACGTGCGGTCTTGTATTTGTTCTGGATACAACCACCAGTTATACAGGTGTACCAATGCTTTAGCTTTAAGGCTCCTTCCGGGAGGGA
>JAGBGV010000049.1 GCA_017935805.1 Clostridia bacterium
CCACAACGTTCACGAAGTGAACTCATAACTTGCCGAAGGCAATCATCACTTATAACTCGACGAAGTCGAATATAACTGCGTTAGCAATATCACTTGCCGAAGGCAAATATAACTCATAACTCATAATTTAGTCTTCCTTCCAAGGAGAAAACAATGGCAAAAGTACACTGGAAAGGCTCAGCGCTTCTGGCACCTATACCCTCAGTAATGGTAAGCTGCGGAACTCTTGAGCAAGCAAACATAATAACCATCGGCTGGTGCGGCGTTGTGTCCACCAGGCCTCCCCGAGTCTACATTTCCGTGCGCCCCGAGCGTCATTCCCACGGCATCATCAAAGAAAGCGGCGAGTTTGTCATCAATCTGACGCCCTCATCCCTTGTCGAGGTGTGCGATTATGTGGGCACCGTCACCGGAAGAAAGGTTGACAAGGTAAAAAAGACCGGACTCACCATGATCCCTTCAAAGGAAGTCAGCGCGCCGAGTATAGAAAATTCACCTTTGTCATTGGAATGCAAGGTAATCGACGTGCTTCACCACGGCTCTCACGATATGTTCATCGCAGACGTTGTGTCAGTTTCCGTTGATGAGGAGCTGCTGGACGAGACGGGCAAGCTTCGCCTTGACAGATCAAATCTGCTGGTTTTCGCCCACGGAGAGTACTTCACCCTTGGGAAAAAGCTTGGTCCTATCGGTATTTCCGTGGCAAACAAGAAAAAAGGCAAGAAAGCAAAAGTGAACCATCCCCGAAAGGATAAAAAATAATGTCTGAATTAACTCTCAACCAATTCTCCGAGCTTTATCTGGCTACCGCAACGCCGGATGTACCCGGATTCAAGGATAATTACGAAAAATTAACATCAGCCGACACTTGTAGTCACTTGTGGCGCATTTCCGACAAGCTCATCGACAACGCGAAAAAGTTCAATCTCACCTCGATCCTTGAGCCCTCGGAGATCGTCCGCAAGCATATCGTTGACTCAATTTGTCCCCTCGGGCTCCTGCTTGAGCGCGGTATCAACCCCACTCGCGTCCTTGACGTGGGCACAGGTGCGGGCTTCCCTCTGCTCCCCATGGCGGCGGTGATGGTGTCAATTGATCCGAAAACCACATTCCTCGGGCTCGATGCCACAGGAAAGAAAATTTCCCATATTTTGGAAACCGCGGCCTATGCCGATATTCCGACAGCATCCGCAATTCAAGGCAGAGCCGAGGAGACAGCCGTTGGCAAATTCCGCGAAAGGTTCGATCTTGTAACTGCCCGCGCCGTTGCCGATCTTAACGTGCTGATGGAACTTTGCGCGCCATTTGTGTCCGTCGGCGGAGTTTTCGCATCTCTGAAATCCCATGCTGACGAGGAGATCGAGCGCTCAGCGGCGGCGGCAAAAAAGCTCGGCTTGACAAAAGAAGCGAAAATAGATTACGAGATACCCGGCGGCGACAGAAGATGTCTTATAATTTACCGCAAAACCGCGCAAACTCCCCCCGAATACCCCCGCCGATACGCAGAAATCACAAAAAAGCCCCTGAAATGATCCCCGCGGTCATTCACCGACCTATCCCCGCACAGCCCAACAAGATCCCGTATTCACCCGGGATTTTTTTATTTTCCCCGCCATTCCCACCCAAATGAAGTGTATTTCTGCCACTCCCCTTGCGACAATTTTATTTTCCGCACGGTGCTATAATATTGCCGTAAACGCGATTTCGCGAACAAATTTCAAATTAACGGAGGTAGAAAATTATGTTTTGGGGAAAGATCAAGGAGATCAGTCGGGTTGTGAGAGAGCTTCCCATCGGGCAGATCATCGTGCCGGAGGACAGGATCAGGAGGATATCCTACGATGATAATCTGCGAGCTCTCGCCGACAGCATCCGCGAACACGGGATCATTGAGCCGCTGATCGTGCGGAGAGAAGGTGGAGACGGAGCTTATCGCGGCAGTGAAGGAGTATTTCGGCTGATCGCAGGTGAGAGACGTCTGAAGGCGGCAGAGATCCTCGGTATGGCGACAGTGCCATGTGTCTCAATCGAAGCCACGGACATTGACGCGGCGATCATTGCGATAATCGAAAACTTGCACCGTGAGGATCTGAACATATTTGAGGAAGCGGCAGCCATCGGTTCTCTGCTGAAGCTGTCGGGAATGACACAGGAGCAATGTGCCCGTCGGCTGTCGGTGAGTCAGTCGTATGTGGCAAACAAGCTGCGGCTTCTGCGGCTGACTGAAGAAGAACGCACCCTTATTCTTGAGAACGGGCTATCGGAGCGACACGCCCGCGCGCTACTCAGAATCGCACCGGGAGATGAGCGTCTCGGAATACTCGCGATAATGATCGAGCGTGGAATGAACGTTGCGGCAGCGGAAGAGTACGTGGAATCTCTACTTTGCGCGGAGTCGCGGGGTGAGGAAATCAAAAAACAGCCGGACAAGTCCGAGCGTCGGCAGAAGTTGATCATCAAGGATATTCGGATTTTCTACAATTCCATAGACCACGCGGTCGATATAATCAAAAAGTGCGGGATTGCTGTAGAATCCAGTCGGCAGGAGACAGCAGACGGAACGCTGATCTCTATACTCCTGCCGAGGGCTACACGCTCCGCGTGATGTGAGGATGTTGTGATGAGTGTCCTCGGCTGTCCGCATCGAACAATCTCAAACTGCACTTTATGTCTATATAAGCCTTCCCCTGTGGGGGGAGGGGGACCGCTTGCGGTGGAGGAGGAAACCAAGGTCTGCACATTTTTTATATCAATTCGCTCAACCGCCCCAACCAACTGTAGGGACAGGCGCCCTCGACGTACCGTCGGACAGACTCAAACTGCACTTTATGTCTATATAAGCCTTCCCCTGTGGGGGGAGGGGGACCGCTTGCGGTGGAGGA
>JAGBGV010000050.1 GCA_017935805.1 Clostridia bacterium
CAAGATTGAGTCCATGAGCATAAACGAGGGCGTAAAGTTCTGCTGATTCCCTACCCCGAGATCTGCTCGGCTTACTTCGGTTATTTGAGGGCAACCTCTTTAACAATAAAATATTTTTTGGAGGAACACTAAAATGTTCAAGAAAATCCTTTCCCTGTGCGTTGCAGTTCTCATGGTTGCAGCTCTCTGCGTTTCCATGGTTTCCTGCAATAATACCGACTCCGATTTCAAGCTCGGTGTAATCCTTCTCCATGACGAAGCTTCTACATACGACCTTAACTTCATCGAAGCGGTTGAAAGAGCAGCTAAGCAGCTCGGTCTTTCCGAAGATCAGATCGTTTACAGAAAGAACATTCCCGAATCCAACGACTGCTACGAAGCAGCTGCTGACCTCGTTGACGCAGGCTGCGATGTAATCTTCGCTGACTCCTTCGGTCACGAAACATACATCATCAAGGCTGCTAAGGAATTCCCCGATGTTCAGTTCTGCCATGCAACAGGTACAATGGCTCACACAGAAAACCTCGCTAACTTCCACAATGCTTTCGCTTCCATTTACGAAGGTAGATTCCTCGCAGGTATCGCTGCAGGTATGAAGCTCAACGAAATGATCGAAAGCGGTAAGATCACCGCTGACCAGGCTAAGATCGGTTATGTTGGTGCTTTCACATACGCTGAAGTTATCTCCGGTTACACATCCTTCTACCTCGGCGCTAAGTACATGTGCCCCACAGTTACTATGGACGTTCAGTTCACAGGCAGCTGGTACGACGAGCTTGAAGAAAAGAACGCTGCTAACGCTCTTATGGACAGAGGCTGCGTTCTCATTTCCCAGCACGCTGACTCCATGGGCGCTCCCACAGCTTGCGAAGAAAGAGGCGTTCCCAATGTTTCCTACAACGGCAGCACTCTCGCTTCCTGCCCCGAAACATTCATCATCTCCTCCAAGATCGACTGGACTCCTTACTTCGTTCTCATCTGCGAAGCAGCTATGAACGACAAGGCTATTCCTGTTGACTACACCGGTACAATCTCCACAGGCTCTGTTGCACTCACAGATGTTAACACAGCTGCAGCTGCTGCAGGCACACAGGAAAAGATCGACGAGATCAAGGCTCAGCTCGTTGCAGGTACTCTCCATGTATTCGACACATCTACATTCGCTGTAGGCGGCGTTGAGATCACTTCCTACAAGGCTGACGTTGATACAGACGAAGCTTTCTCTCCTGACACAGAAGTTATTAAGGACGGCTACTTCAGCGAATCTGACTACCGTTCTGCTCCTTACTTCGATATCAGAATCGACGGCATTACTCTCGTTAACGAAAAGTATTAATCATTTCACTATAGCTGGACAGGCGGGGCAACTTGCTCCGCTTGTCTCGGTTATACGCAAAACAAGTCCCGAGCAAACGGCTTAATATATTACTATAATATAATGTAGTAAACCGCTTGCTGAGGATTTGCTTATCTATCAGAATTCGGAGGAAAGTTAATGAACAGACCGATTGCATTGGAGATGAAAAAGGTCTCCAAGTATTTTGGCTCTCTGGCGGCAAACAAGGATGTTGATCTGACAGTCTATCGCGGTGAAATACTTGCTATTCTCGGCGAAAACGGCTGTGGTAAGACAACACTTATGAACATGATCGCCGGAATCTACTACCCCGACCACGGAACTATATCTGTGGACGGAAAAGAAGTCGTTATCAAGTCGCCAAAGGACGCTTTCGATCACGGCATCGGCATGATACACCAGCATTTCAAGCTGGTAGATATCTTTACTGCTGCTGAAAACATCGTTCTCGGCACAGATGACGGAAAAAAGTACAACATCAAGGATGTAAACCAACGTGTACAGGAAATCGCAGACAAGTACGGATTCCACATTGATCCTAAGAAGAAGATCTACGAAATGTCCGTATCCGAAAAGCAGACTGTCGAGATCCCTAAGGTTCTTTACCGCGGTGCAGATATACTGATCCTTGACGAGCCCTCCGCTGTTCTTACTCCTCAGGAGACAGATAAGCTCTTTGATGTGCTTCGCCGTATGCGCGAGGATGGAAAGTCAATTCTTATCATTACTCACAAGCTCCACGAGGTTCTTTCGATCTCTGACCGTGTTGCGGTTCTCCGTAAGGGCGAGCATATCGCTACTGTTGAGACATCCGGCACAACTGCCGCGGAGCTTACCGAGATGATGGTAGGTAAGAAGGTTGAGTTGAATATTGACAGACCAGAACCCCAAAATGTGTGTGACCGTCTTGAGGTAAATGGCCTCAACATGACAAATATTGAAGGTATTAAAGTTCTCGATAATATCTCCTTCACTGCTCGCGCGGGTGAGATCCTCGGTATAGCAGGTATTGCAGGCAGCGGTCAGAGAGAACTGCTTGAGGCTATCGCAGGTCTTAAGAATCTCGATTCCGGTGAAATTATTTTCAATCGCCCGAAAAAGAATTTGCCCGTATCATTCTATCATAAGTCTTTCGCAGAGGTGGTAGAGCTTGCAAATGAAGGTAAATTCCACTACGAGGACGGCACTCCGGTAAGCTTCGACGGTATGTCGGGCAGTCGCATTCGTGAGTTAGTCAACGAGGGCAAGATCCTCTTTAACGACGATGACGTTATGAATCTTCGTGATAAGACTCCCCTTCAGATTCGTGAGCTCGGCGTCAGACTCTCCTTCGTTCCCGAGGACCGTCTTGGTATGGGTCTTGTCGGAAACATGGATATTGTTGACAACATGATGCTCAGAAGCTATCGCAAGGGACACTCCATGTTTGTTGACAGAAAAAAGCCGGGAGATCTTGCAGAAAAGATTGTAAAAGAGCTTGAGGTTGCAACTCCCAATACGCACACACCAGTCCGTCGTCTTTCCGGCGGTAACGTTCAGAAGGTGCTTGTAGGACGCGAGATCGCTTCTTCTCCCACCGTACTTATGGCAGCATATCCCGTACGAGGACTTGATATAAACTCCTCTTACACAATATATGATCTTCTCACCGAACAAAAGAAAAACGGCGTTGCAGTTATCTTCGTCGGCGAAGACCTTGACGTGCTTGTTGAGCTTTGCGACCGTATTATGGTTATTTGCGGCGGCCGTATCACCGGTATCATTGACGGAAGAAACACTACCAAGGAAGAAATCGGTTTACTTATGACAAAATCCGACATTAGCAACGATACAGAAGAACAGGTAAAGGAGGGCGATAACAATGAAAACTAACGAAAAACGCATCCGTGAGCCGCTGTTTCATGTAGTTAAGCGTCCCTCGATTCCTCTTTGGAAGTCAATGTCGATCAGACTTGGCGCAATTATTATTGCATTCCTGTTTTCCACGCTCCTCGCATCTCTGCTTCTCGGAAGATCTCCGATTCAGTTTATCAGTACATTCTTTAACGGCGCGATAGGCACTCCACGTAAGATCTGGAACCTTGCTAAAGACGGCGCAAAGCTCCTTTGCATTTCTCTTGCAGTAACACCTGCGTTCCGTATGAAGTTCTGGAACATCGGTGCTGAAGGTCAGACACTTATCGGTGCGCTTGCTGCGGTTGCAGTGATCTTCTATCTTGGCGGTAAAGTATCAAACGGTGTGCTTCTTGTGCTCATGTTCTTTGCAGCTTTGATCATCGGTGCTATCTGGGGCGGTATTCCCGCGATTTTCAAGGCAAAGTGGCAGACTAACGAAACATTGTTTACTCTTATGATGAACTATGTTGCCATTGGTCTTGTTGAATACTTCCTGAAGATTTGGGTAACAAGCGGTTCCGGTACACTCGGCGAGATGAAGTTCGGTCACCTCCCCATGGTTGGTCACAAATATCTGCTTCTCATCGTATGCGCACTGATTATCGCTGTTCTCCTGTACATATATCTCAACTATACAAAGCAAGGTTATGAGATATCCGTTGTAGGTGAAAGCGAAAACACTGCAAAATACATCGGTATCAATGTTGGCAAGGTCGTTATCCGCACAATGATCATCTCCGGTGCTCTTTGCGGTATTGCAGGCTTCCTCATCGTTGGTGCGCTTGACCACTCGGTTACTGCTGAAACTGTCGGCGGTATGGGATTCACAGCGATCATGGTATCATGGCTCGCAAAATTCAATCCTCTTACAATGATAGGCTCTTCCCTGTTCATCATTTTCCTGCAGAACGGCGCAGCAGAAATCTCAAATATGTTCAGAATCGATTCCTCCTTCCCCAATATGGTAGTAGGTATCGTACTGTTCTTCATCATCGGTTGCGAATTCTTTATTAACTATAAGCTCAAGTTCCGCGAAAGCGCAAAGAAAGGAGAAAAAGCATAATGAATACTTTGTTCTCTTACCTTTTCTCTGCGATTCCCCTTGGTATAGCTCTTCTTTACGGAAGCGTTGGTGAGATACTGACCGAAAAAGTCGGACACCTTAACCTGGGTATCCCCGGAATCATGTGCGTCGGCGGTGCAGGCGGTGCTCTTGCAATTCGACTCATGAAGGACAGCGGACTCCCGCCCTTCCTCATCGTTGTAATCGCAATTCTTGCTTCGTTCCTCTGTGGTATGGTTATGGGGGCAATATACAGCCTGCTCACCGTTACTCTCAAGGCTAATCAGAACGTAACCGGTCTTGCAATGACCACATTCGGCGTCGGTGTTATGAAGTTCATCATGTCAAAGATCTCTTCCATCACTGCTGCTCCCGGTTATCTCTACGCGCTCGACTACTTCCGTTTCCCCTTCGCAAATACAACAAATGCTCTCAAGTATTTCGGCGTTATGCTGTATCTCGGTATTCTGATCGCCGTCGCCTCCGCGTTCGTGCTGAACAAGACTCGCGTTGGTCTCCATCTTCGTGCAATCGGTGAAAATCCTGCCGCTGCTGACGCAGTTGGTATCAACGTTACCTCTTACAAGTACCTAGCAACCTGCATCGGAAGCGGTATTGCAGCTCTCGGCGGTCTGTTCTACATCATGGACTACGGCGGATCTCCCGAATCCTACAAGACCATTGAGTCACTTGGTTGGCTCGCTGTTGCCCTTGTAATCTTCGCTATCTGGAAACCTCTTATGGGTATTGTGGGTTCCGTTCTATTCGGTCTGCTGTATCTCGCAGGCTCATATGTCCCCGGACTCTTCGGAATCAACATCTCACTTGCACAGTCTGAGCTCCTCAAGCTTCTGCCTTATGTGGTAACTGTACTTGTACTTATCATTTCAAGTATCAGTAAGAAGCGTGAGAATCAGCCTCCGGCAGCGCTCGGTCTTCCCTATTTCCGAGAAGAAAGATAACTCAAACACAAAAAACAAGACGGTTCTCAATTACGAGAGCCGCCTTTTTTTATTGCTATATTACTTTACCATTCCGTAGCCGCCTGCATATCTGCTGACCTCAGAGGCTACAACAAACACCTTATTATCGCAAATTTCACGAATTTCCTTCAAGGTTTTTGCCGTTTCCCTTCGAGGCAGAACGATGAAGATCATATTCATTTTGTCCTTTGAACCGCGCCCTTCAAGGACTGTATATCCCCTGTTCTTTGATTTCAGGTATTCAGTGATCTTTTCTGTGCTGTCATCACTTGCAATAAGCTCCAGATTTGAGGTTCCAAGAGCTATCTTCCCCTCAATGGTTGATCCGAGGAACAGACCTGTTGCATAGCCTATACAGTAGAAGAACAGCAAAAACAGATTGTCGCCAAGGGTGCTGATGATGGCGGAAATCACAAGTCCCCAAATAGCGCACTCCGCAAAGCCAAGTCCTGCCGCCTTTAGTCTTTGTCCTCTGACCATCATGCAGGTTTTCAGTGACTGAATGGTTATCTCAATGATCTTTGCAGCACACACTATCAGGCATACTGCTATAGGATGGATCGAAGATAAGAATTCTGACATATTTTCTCCTGTTCAAGTTAAATAATACTAATGTTACAGTATTTCTGTGAGGTAGATCTTTGTTTTTTCTCGTGCACCTATGCCGATATAGCGGGACTTGTCACCATGCATGATATATTCCCCGTTTTCATCCTTGCAGATCGGGTAAAGAGAGTACGCACGAACATCGTCGCCTGTGAGTGTAACGGTTTCTTCCGTTTCACAAGTGATGCGCGTGTATTTTTTAGTGAAATATTCATATGCAACGTATTCGCAGCCTGCTTTGATATCAGGCACTACATTCCACTTGAAGGTTTCGCTGATATTGCGAAGGCTGACGTTGAATACTGCTACTGCAACTGAATCGCCCTTACAGTTGTATGTCTTGAGCAGATGTCCTTCCTCTGCGCAGTTTTTGTAAATGCAGTCATATGTAGGCATTGCATAGTGGTCAAGTCTGCAGATGTCACCGTTTTCGCCCACAACTGGAATTATATTTGACATTTCTGTGTCACCAATAGCGTCGCTAATGTACACAGGACCGCCGGAGATCGCACGGAGCACACCGCTTTTGTGAGGTTCAGCCTTGCCTGACCACCACATATCGTAGTCGCAATGCATAATCTGTGAGTGCCAAATTGCGTTATAAACGTTTTGCATCAGGTGCTTGGCAAATCCATTCTCACGGTGGGGGAAGAAGTCATCGCTGTTTCGTGATATGGCGGTAAACGGACGGGAAAGTACGTTCTCCATATCCATTCCCATGCAGTTTATCACGAGTCCGTCAAAGTTCTTTTTGATAGAGCGCTCGATAGACTCATGTGATATGCCTGTGCTGTGTACAGTGGAGTCGTTACCTACCCAAATGCCACCTGTGCTCTGATTGTCAACCTTAACAAAGTCAACACCGCAGTCACGAAGATAGGAGTGCCATGTATCCCAGAACTTATACTGCTTTTCCAGGTCGTTGATCGGAACAACTTTGCAGTTTGTAAGGAACAGACAGTCTGACATCTCCTCTCCAAGCTTTGAGTGTAGATCAACTCCCCACCAATACGCGTGAAGTGTATGCCAAACGCCAACTTTTTCGATGCCGTAGTCCTCTTTGATCCGGCGGATGCACTCCTTCAGACCCTCGGGGAATTTTTCTCTGTCTTCTTCAAATGCCTGAAGCTGATTCTCCACTACCGGTGACCAACCGTCGTCGATTATCATCCATTTGACAGGTACGTTCTTTTCCTTCAGTTCATCGAGCTTCTGATATATCTTCTCTGAGGTAGGCTGCTGATAAAATGCGTTCCAGCTGCACCATCCGAAATCCTCGAGAAACTCAGGATATTCCCTCTCGTCACGCAGCGGAACCTTGATGCCGCCCTGCTCTCTTGCAAATCGGTAATTCTTCTCAACAGCCTTAATGGGGTCTTTGTCGGAAGTTACAGAAAGAAAAGCTCCGTGGAGTGAGGTAAATCCGTCCATGCCTGCCCAGAAATAGAGTCCGCTGTCCTTATCCATTTCGCAACGGAACAAATCTCCCATAAGGCAAGTTATGCTTATATGTTCGTCTCCCTTTTGTGCGAGAATATTCTGGGTGATTATCTCAATGCCCTTCTTGTGTGCATCCCATCCGCTCATCTTCCAAACGGGGCAAGTGTCATCGTGAATGTCAAGCATTGCGTCTGCAAACGTTGTGTCAACTTTAAGAGTTACGGCACGCGCTGCCAAAGGAGATTCAGACTCGATATCAGCAGAGTAAAGAGTGCTGTTTCCTACTGTTTTTGCAGTTACAGTCAGCTTAACGCGTTCTGCCTCTCCGCTCCAAACAATGGAGTTCTCAGACTCAATGAGTGTCAGTTTAGGTGCGACTTCTCTGCCGTCAGCCAGGTGTATTTTCATCTGCATTCCCGAAAGAAATGCATCAACGATATATGATGATGTGGTGTTTTTCATTTTTCTCTCCCATGTGTTCCGCTTTTGGAGTTTTTGTGCTTAAAGTATCTCGCTGAGAAGAACTTTCTTTGTTTCTCTTGCGCCGATACCGATATAGCGTGAGCTGTCACCGAAGTTGATGTACTCACCGTCGATGATCGGGTAAACAGAATATGCGCGAACATCTCCCGCGGCAAGAGTTACGGTTTCTTCGCTATCCTTGGTTATGCGTGTAAACTTCTTTGTAAAGTATTCGTAAGCCACGTATTCCATGTCCGCTTTAATATCGGGAACAACGCTCCACTTGAAGGATTCCGTTACGTCTTCCTTACAAATGTTGAACAGAGCAAGCGCAACAGCATCACCCTTGCAGTTGAAGGTCTTCACAAGCTTGTTGTACTTCTGGCAGTCGGTATAAATACAGTCATATGTAGGCATTGCATAGTGATCAAGTCGGCAGATATCACCGTTTGCACCGACAACGGGGAGAATATTGTCAAGGTTTGTATCCCCTGTAGCGTCGCTGATGTAGATAGGACCGCCGGAAATTGCACGAAGAAGTCCACTCTGTACAGGATCAGACTTGCCGGACCACCACATATCGTAGTCGCAGTGCATGATCTGGGAATGCCAGATTGCGTTATAGATATTCTGTCTGAGGTGAATCGCAAAGCCACCCTCACGGTCGGGATAGAAGTCGTCGCTGTTGCGGTTCATGGCAGAATGGGGTCTTGTCTGAACATTTTCAAGGTCCATACCCATGCAATTTATCACATTTCCGTCAAAGTGCTTGTAAATGGATCTTTCAATTGCCTCGTGATTTATCCAAACACCTTCCATAATGGGACAAACATCGATAAACAGATATCCGCATCCGCCCTGGTTGTCAACCTTAACAAAGTCAACACCGCAGTCACGAAGATAACCGTGCCAATCATCCCAGAACTTGAACTGCTTTTCAAGATCGTTAATGGGAACGTATCTGTTCCAGGTGGGGCTGAGCACAAGGCTGTCCGCATGAGTCTTGATAAGCTCTGAATCGGGATGGATTCCCTGCCAATATGCGTGGATAGTATGCCAAACGCCAACCTTTTCAATTCCGTATTCCTCTTTGATGCGGCGGATACATTCCTTCAGTCCTTCGGGGAATTTTGCTTTGTCTTCTTCCATTGCAAGAAGCTTGTTTCCTTCAACAGGTGACCAACCGTCATCAATAATGATCCACTTTACGGGAACATTCTTCGCCTTAAGCTCGTCCAGCTTCTGATATATCCTTTCGGAGGTAGGCTGCTGATAGAATGCATTCCAGCTGCACCAGCCGAAGTCTTCAAACATTTCGGGATATTCACGTCCGTCGCGAAGAGGTACTGCGATAGCTCCGACATCATGGGCATGACGGTAGTTGATCTCCATAGCCTTAAGCGGGTCGGAGTTTACAGTTACAGCCATAACAGGACCTGAAAATGCGGTCGATCCCTTTGTTCCCACATAGCAGAAGAATCCTTCTCTGTCGATAGCGCTGCGGTGCTGTTTTCCAACGAGATTCGTAACGGCATAATGGTCATCTCCAAGGCGAATAAGCATATTCTCACTCTTTTCGCCGTGATCCTTTATGTTAATCTCCCAAGTGCAGTAAGTCCAGCAGGGATTGCAGTAGTGATGGAAAATAAGCGCGTTGTCCGCAAAATCTGTCTCTGCAGGGATTATAATCGGCTTATCGCTGAGAGGAAGTGCAGACTTAACGTCAATATAGAAAACTGCCGACTCATCGGTGTATTCTGCCTTGAGTACAAGCTCTGCATCTTTGCTTCTTCCAAACCAAGTTGCAGTTACCCCATCATCGCAAAAGCTGACAGGTACACGCTGTGTGCTTCCGTCTTCAAAATATACAACAGGATTTATACCTTTAAGCAGTTTGTTTGCCGCCATTTTTACATGTTTGTTCATAATGACCCTCCGGGTTATAGATTAAATTCATTTTACCAAAATAAAGCAGACGTGTCAACGATATTTCTGAATATTATTAAATTAATTCTTTTTCGCTTTCCATCTTCCAAATCCGACGCATATGTGATATAATATGATGAAACCAATGATCGGAGATATCGCAATGAACGAACAAATGTTAAACATAACTGAGGAAAAGCTCGCAAAGATCGTTAATCTTGCAAATGCTGGGGATGCAGAGGCGCAGTACACCACCGCGATGCTCCTTCTCCAGGGCGAATTTCTCCCGGAAAACGAAGAAAAAGCAGTTGAATATCTCGAAAAGTCTCACGCCCAGAACTACATCGCAGCTACATACGAGCTTGCGGTTTGCCACCACTACGGACTTGGTACCGAAGCCGATCTGGAAAAAGCATTCTCACTTTACAAGGAAGCCGCAGACAAAGGTCTCGGAAAAGGTATGAACCTCGTAGGAAAATTCTACCTCGACGGTTTGTTTGTGACACAGGACTATGCCGAGGCTATGAAGTGGTTTGAGCTTTCCCTTAAATCTGACGACATAGAGGCTATCGCATTTGCGGAGTATCTTATAGGCAACTGCTATGCTGAAGGTCACGGTGTAGATAAAAACAACGATACCGCTATGAACTGGTACAAGAAATCCGCCGAGCATGGGGATTTCAGAGCAAAGAGAATCGTTGGCATGGTGTGAGATGAGCACTTTCAGAAACAAAATCCTCGCACTTGACAAGAAATTATTCACTGACGGGGTAATCACCGTACGTCACATACAGGATGACTACGATCTGTGGTTTGCCGTTGTTGAGTGTGAGCTCAAGGACGGTCAAGAAGAATACGTCAATCCCCCCGGATTCTCCATCGGAAGAGCTTATCTTCGTCCGGATGATAATATCCCGTGCATAATATTCTGTGGCGAGCGAAGGGTCGGTTATATAGTCCTGAGGCGCTCCCTTTTTGACGAAAATTCTACCGATTGGAGCTACTGCATATCTGCCAAAGAGCAAGGCAAAGGATACGGTAAACGCGCTGCGGCAATTGCAATACGTATACTGACAACAGCTCTTCCAATGATGCCGATAAAGCTGTCAGTGGATAGAAATAATATCAAAGCGCATAAGCTGTATAAAAGCCTTGGCTTCATCAAGACTGATGAAAATGATGGTGATGAAGTTGTATATATGTACAAGACACAGAGGTAACACATGAAATACAAAGCAATACTCTTTGACCTCGACGGCACACTTTTGCCTATGGATTACGATGCATACACCAATGGGTACTTTGGCATGCTGTATCGTCGCATAGCGGAATTCGGATACACAAAGGAGCAATTCATCGGCGGAATGTGGAAGGGCGTTGAGTCAATGGTGCGAAATGACGGCAGTAAGATCAACGCAGACAGATTCTGGGAAACCTTCTCCGGTATAATGGGCAAGGAGATTCTCGAGCACAAGACTACAATCGATGAGTTTTATGAAACAGAGTTTGAGAAGACCGTGATCTACACTACCCCCAACCCCGATGCAATTACAGCGGTAGAATATGCTCGTAAGAACTCCGACTTGGTGATACTTGCTACCAACCCCATATTCCCCGAGATCGCGACAAGGATCCGCATGGGCTTTGTTGGGCTGAAACCGGATGATTTTGCTCTTGTGACTCACTATGAAAACTCCTGCACCTGTAAACCGAATCCCGCTTACTATACGGAAATATGTGAGAAAATGGGCATTGAACCCAGAGATTGTCTCATGATCGGCAACAACACCGAAGAGGATATTAGAGCAGCAAGCGCTGTCGGTATGGACACTTATCTTATTACGGACTGCCTGATTTGCGAGGGTGAAATGCCGGAATGCAAGAGCGGCAGCTTTAATGAAATGCTGGAATTTTTGCGGAATATTCAGTAAAGAAAACAGGAAAAAATTATACGACTTTTTTGAGAATAACTATTGACAAACGACGTTGAATGTGGTATTATATATGAGCGTTCAGCGATGCGCTACTAGCTCAGTGGATAGAGTGCCCGGCTACGAACCGGTAACTCCGAGCGAGACGCAACCAAGAGTACCCCACAACAGAATACCCCATGCGCCACTAGCTCAGTGGATAGAGTGCCCGGCTACGAACCGGTAGGTCGCAGGTTCGAATCCTGCGTGGCGCGCCATAAAACCCGTGAAAATGCCAGTTTTCATGGGTTTTTTGTTGCTTTTTTTGTGCTTTTGCAACAAATTTGAGGCTTACCAACCGAAAACCGGGCACTCCTTGCTAACATTTTTTGCTAACATTTTTTTGATTTTTGCTAACATGGCTCGATTTCCAATCGAGCATTTGCGTTGTGTTGCACACTAGTCCGCAAACTGCCCTTTCGTCGAAAATCGGGCCTTGCTAACATTTTGCTAACATACGTTAATTCTGCATCTGCTGCACTTTCATGCTTTCGTCTGCAAGAACGCTTGCTAACAGAAAATTTTTCAGCTCAGGATTTTCTTTAATTAAGTTCATCAGACCGGCCACATCAACAGGATTTTTTTCTTCTGCTGATTTTTCCGTATCTTTTTTCTTATAAAAATCCTTTTCAAGTGAATCTGCCAATGCTTTACGCGAATCAACCTGTATATGGGCATATGTATCTGTCACAAGTTTTGCTGAGGAATGACCGGTATCACCTTGAACAGACTTAATATCACCCTGACTCAATACCAACTTGTAAGTGGTGCTGGAGTGTCTGATAGAATGGAACACAATATCCGGAAAAGCAAGTCCCGGACCATTCTGCCACTTTTTGAACCACTTCTCGCAAAGTTTAGGTTCAATAGGGTATCCGTCCTCCAAAGCAAATACCAGATTATAGTCGGCATAGTTCGCTCCGTAATACTTACGCTGCTGTTCGATCTTTTCCTTCCGAGTTTGGAGTTCGTTTCGCAGTTCATCTGTAATGTAGAGCGTTCTTGTACTGGTTTTTGTTTTTGGTTTTTTCAATACCAGAACAGATTTTTTCTCAAGTTGCTTCGGCGGGAACATGAAATAGAGTGAATCTCCCGGCAATTCTTCAAGTGCTTTCTTATCTACACGCTGAAGGGTTTTTCGGATATAAATCTCTTTCTTCTCTAAATTAACATCGTCCCAGGATAATGCCATAGCTTCACCGATACGTAATGAGCAAACAAATGAAAGGTGGACTGCGAGATGAAGAATTTCATCTTCCATCATATCCAACGCCATCCGCAGTGTGTCTATGTCCCACGTAGCTGTCTCAGTCGTTGACCGGGGCGGGGGATCACACACAACGGGGTTTGACGGAATTACTTTCCATTCCACTGCTTTTTCCATTGCTCCATGCAAAAGTGTGTAGATGTGTCTTTGCATAGTGGACGAAATATAGGGAATGTCTTCCTCTTTTTTGTTCCTCGCTTTACTTCCGGTAACTTTCTTCTGCCGCAACTCCATAAACATAACATCAATATGCTTAGGAGTAAGTTTCTGCATCTTTACTTTGCCTATCAATGGATTGATATGCATTTCAATCATCTGCATATTTGTCATGTAGGTTTTGTACTGCCAGCATTTTTTTGCCTGAATCGGTGCCCATTCAGCTAAATATTCCGCCACTGTCTGATTGTTGGGGGCAATCAGATTGTTGCGGCTTTTTTCATATTCTACTTCCTTAGCCCGCCTTGAGGCATCAGCTTTCGATTCACAGGTTTCCCACTTCTGTTTTCGCACTCCCTTCTCATTGATGTAGTCATATATGACTACGTATTTGTCTTTCCGTTTTCTTATAGTTGCCATTTTTAACTCCTTAGTTTGTGGCAGCTACATTCCCTTGCAGCCATGCATCAAAGGCCTCTTTATTTACGCGAAGGCATCTTCCGATTCTGAGCACTTTGAATTCGGTGGTCTTATTTACGAAGTTATACGCACTTCTTTCGCTGATATTGAGTATCTGA
>JAGBGV010000051.1 GCA_017935805.1 Clostridia bacterium
CGGACATATCTTGACAACTTTTCAGGGGTGTGTCATATCGCACAAAAATGACATATTAATACTGTGGAAAATCACAAAACAAAAAGAGACTCAAAAGAGCCTCTTTCGTTATTTATCTGTATTATCTTACTCAACGGTAACGGCGCCGATTCCGTAATCAACACCGATACGTCCGACCTCGTTAAGCTGCTCCTCTGTCATTACAGTACCCACAGCTTCATTCGCGATAGCGAGGGCCTCGGATATCGTGATAGGATCATTGTTTCTCTTGGAATTGTACGTAGTGAGATTGTTCTTTGCTGTGGATATTTCCTCAATTTCTGAGAAGAGATAAAAATACTCCTCAACCTTTGTGGTCTTTCCGAGATGATGCTTCGCCTCTTCATTCCATGTGTTGAAGGCTCTGTCCATAAACAGGTAGTTGTTTGTATAGGTGTTGTTGGCAGGAGCGCCGATGTACATGGGATTGGATTTATAACCGTCCGGTGTGAAGTTGCCGTTAATACCATTAAGCTCAGGGAAAGTGCTTTGCCAAATGTCGCTGAGGAGATGAGCGTCAACTTCTCTTTCGGTGGGGGTGTTTGCATTTACGTCCTCAGCAATTGGGCGACAAATACCCTCGTGGGCGGTGCGTCCGGGCTTGATGCAAAGATTGTTGTGTATATATGTGTCTCTTCCGTCGGCTACAGAGGTGCTGTGGCCTGTGGTGTTATAGATGATATTTCCGTAGAACTCATTTCCGCTTCCGAAGTCACTTGTGATACCCTGAACACCTACAATGTCAATAGGGGTATCATATCCGCAATTCATTACAACATTGAAGCGAACAACCGTGCCGTATGCATTTCCGTGAGTGGTGAGAGTACCGCCGTCGCAGAAGAACTGACAGGTGTCGTGTATATAGTTATACTCAACTGTGTTCATCGGACCTCTTGCGCAAAGACCAAGGTCAATAGAATCACATATCTCGTTATGGCATACGGTGGCACCGCAGCCGCTTACCTCGATACCCCAATTCATGAGACCGCGTGTGCACCAGTCGTGAATATAGTTGTTGCAGATAAGGTTATTTGACTTAGTGAGGGATACTTCACTTCCGCCTTCAACTTGTACTGCGTGGTTGCCGATATATGCGATTTCGCATCCTTCAATGGTTATATAGTTGCCTTCGCACTTGATGCCGTTTTTGTAACTGTTAAGTATCCTGCAGTTCTTGAATGTCAGGTGGTCAGCTTTTGCAACGAATCCGCTTTGCTTGGTGGATTCAATGGTGAGTCCGTCAAACGTAAGCCAATTCGCACTTCTTATACTGATTATATCTTCGTCAAGAGTGGGACAGGTGAACTCTGCTGTTTCAAATTCTTCTGCAGGATAGTAGTAAAGTATGGCGTTGTCATCCACATAGTATTCCCCGGGTACATCGAGCTCCTCGGGAATGTTATAGAAGTAGAACAGACCGCCTTCTCTGGGAGCGTAACCGCCTGCATATGGAACGAGCATTTCATCTCTGTCCTCATACAGCGAAGTGACTTCTGTTTCATCATGGCACCAGATGAATCTGTAGCGTCCATATACGAAGAGATCCTCACGGTTTTTCCATGAGAGAACTCTTTCCATATGCTCATCACCGTATTCGATTATTGTCTGATGGGCTTGTAGCTCCTTGTCTACATTATCGTTATCGGTGTAAGGTGTCTCATTACCGTTAGCATCAAGAAAGTGACCGCCCTCGATCTCTATCCAACCTTCGTCAGCATTGGGATATCGAGCAAGATCCATCTGTTTGCCGTTTACGTAGATTATTCCGATCTCATTATAATATTTGCCGACTGTCAACATTCTTGCAATGTCATCTGCAGAATAACCGAGTTTTTTCATGTCGTACATGTAAAGCTTGTCTCGCACATCTTCGGGAAAGAGCATAAGGGTATCTCCGCTTGCTTTTTCGAACTCGGTGTGGTCAAAGGAGATTCCGCCGTTGAGTATTGCGCCGTCCTCACCTTGATAGATAATGGGACAGCTTTCGGAACCGCTGTCTTCTTCATTGAATACAATAGTGTTCTCGACAGTGTAAGTACCTCCGGCAATAATAACTTCAATGCCATGAAGCTTTGACTTGTCAAGTCCGCGAATAGCATCGCGAGCTGCTTCTATTGTTGGAAAAGGACTCTTTTGAGTTCCGTCAGCGACCTTACTGCCGTCTGTATCAACATAAACTGTGAGGACTCCGTCATTTAGCTCGCCGATGCCATAGCTATCTTCCTCAACAGAGAACATTGACCGAATGAGCCTTACAAGATTGAGTCGCTTTACGAATGGACTTGAAGCAGATACGGAGACGATCATGCCAAATGTCATGCAAAGCGAAAGTATGAGCGCTATGATTCTTTTCATGATTTTTCTCCTTTTCGGGAAATATAACAATATCATTTTAGCACATTATACCGTATAATCGCAAGACGAGAGACAAGACAATTCTTGTTTTTTTGCTCTCAAAAACGGACATATCTTGACAACTTTTCAGGGGTGTGTCATATCGCACAAAAATGACATATTAATACTGTGGAAAATCACAAAACAAAAAGAGACTCAAAAGAGCCTCTTTCGTTATTTATCTGTATTATCTTACTCAACGGTAAC
>JAGBGV010000005.1 GCA_017935805.1 Clostridia bacterium
CAGGCAACACTTGAAGACGTGCTTGATCCTATGGTAGAAAAGAATGCAAATCAGAATGTTGCGGATGTTATAAACTATATCAAGGCTACGGAGTACGCTCTTGAAAGAATAAAAACACTTCCTCTCTGCTCAAGGCTCATAAAAGAAACTCACGAGGTTCTTCTTGGTGGAGTCAGAGGTGAAGAAAAGAACCCCGGAGAGTTCCGTATATCACAGAACTGGATTGGAGCTCAAGGCAGTTCTCTTAAAAATGCAAGATATATCCCGCCGAATGTCGAGGATATGACTGTTGCTATTTCAGACCTTGAAAAGTATATAAATTCTGATGACAGTCTTGATGTTCTTATACAGGCGGCACTTATCCATTATCAGTTTGAAACTATTCACCCGTTCCTTGATGGTAACGGTCGTGTGGGAAGACTTCTTATCACTCTCTTTCTTATGGAGAAGAAAGCTCTTAATTCTCCTGCTCTGTATATCTCATATTATCTTAAAAAGAATCGTATTGAATATTATGACCGTATGAGCGAAGTCAGAAACAAGGACAATTACGAGCAATGGATAAAGTTCTTTTTAAGAGCTATTGCAGAGTCTTCAGATGAGGCAGTGGACACTATTAAGAAGCTTTCGGAACTTCACAATAAGAATGTCGAACTCATAAGCAACATGAAAGCATCAAAGAGTGCACATATTATTTTCTCGTATCTTGAAAATAATCCTATCATTGATATTCGTAAAACTGCAGAAGAACTCGGAATGTCGTTTAACACAGTTTCCGGTACCGTAAAGCGTTTTGAAGAAAACGGAATTTTAAAGCAAACCAACAATGTATCAAGAAACCGCGTGTTTGCTTATGAAGATTATCTTGAGATTCTTCGCAAGGATACCATCTAACAATTAAATAACAATGCACAAAGCAATCAGCTTCAAAAAAGTTGGTTGCTTTATTTTTTTACAAAGGAGGTGTTTAGTCTTTGCTTGAACCCATTATGAAGGGGCTGATAGAGTGGATATACGGTCTTATCGAAGATATGGCAGACTATGTGTTCGGCGATATTATCGACGTTATGACGATGGATATGGACTATTTCCGAAAGGCAGCTCCTATCGTAAATGACATTTCCGAAATCATTCTCGCTCTCGGATGGGCACTTTTGCTTGGAAATCTTGTATTCCAACTATTAAAAAGCATAATGTCGGGAGCAGGCTTTGAGGGTGAAGATCCGAAGCTTCTTTTTATGCGTACCTTTGCTTTCAGCTTTCTTCTCCTTGCATCTCCTCAGATATGCGAAATGTGTACCAAGATGACAGGAACGGTTGTTGCATACCTTAATATCCCGAGAAGCTTTGCTTTTTCTCCACCGTCAAGTTTGATGTTCTCGGCTGCAGGCGGTGTTTCCTGGCTTATAGCGATAATCGTAAGTATCATTCTCATTATTCAGCTAATAAAGCTGTTCTTTGATATCGGCGAGAGATATGTCATAGCCTGTGTTCTCACATTTATGGCACCTCTCGCTTTTGCTATGGGCGGAAGTAAGAATACCAACGACATATTCAAGGGCTGGTGCAGAATGTACGGCTCTATGAACCTTATGCTCATTATGAATATCATCTTCTTAAAGCTCATAATGAACGCAATGGTTAATATGTGGGCGTCAAATATTATTGTATGGCTGGTATTCGTAATGGCACTCACAAGAGTAGCAAGAAAGATCGATGCACATATAGCGAAAATCGGACTTAACCCTGCACAGACAAGCAACAGCGTTGGTGTAAGATTCCCCGGCGGTATGACACTTGTTGTGGTAAGAACCCTTGCATCGCTCGTCGGTAAGAATATGGGCGGTATGAAGGGCGGCTCCGGCGGTGGTAACCGTTCAGGCGGCAGCAGTAATCATAACCACAACCACGGCGGTGGAAGCCCAAGCGGTGGAGGCTCAAGACCTCGTAACACTAATCCTCCTCCGTCAAATAACGGTGGTAATGCGAATCCCGGCGATGCAAATGTAAATGTATCTGTAAACAACCAAAGCAGAACTACTAAGATTAGTACTCCTGCTGGTAATACTGCAAACCGTCAAGCTAACAATGTTACAAATAACAGCAGATACACAAACAATAACAGTTCCAATACCGACAGTAGAAACAATTCGAGAACAGACAATTCAAGCCGTGAAACTTCCGGCAGAAATACTCCTTCTACACCTGCAAGGAATAATAAGCCTACAAGCAACGGCGGTAATATCACTGTCAATCAGACGCAGGTACAGAATGCCGCAAGAAATGCTGCATCTATGCCGGGCGTTAAACCTAATACATCTCACACAACCGACAGAAACAGTTCATCTTCACACGACAGTGGCAGAGATACTCATTCCTCAAATCAGCAAAGGACACAGAATACATCCCGTCCTCCGCTGTCAAGGAATACTTCGGGTGCAAGGACTAATATTCCTACACCTCCCGTATCTTCAGCACCGAACGCAAATCAGTCTGTTGTTAATAACAATGGCACAGCTCAAGGCGGCGTAACTGTTAATGCTCCATCTGTCAAGACAGGCTCAAAGGGTGTTACAGTTCCCGTTATGCCTCAGACTCAAGGTATGAGCAGAACATCTGGAAGCCTCAGAACTTCCGACAACAGAAGTGTTAATAACAACGCTGTTGGTAATTCCTCAGTAAACAGCGATTCGGATGTACATACTTCCAATGTATCCTCTGATAACGGAAGAACAGACAGAAGAAGCACAGTAATCGCAGGTGGAAACAGAACTTCAAGCAATGTTTCTGGTGGTAACACTGGTGTTAATGTAAACAATACTACTTCCGTTCGTGGAGGCGGTACAGTTGTCAACAACTCAGGTGTATCGTATTCAGAACACGGTGGTGATTCTCATTATGTAGCAAATAACAATATGAGTACCACCGAAAGACGAGTAAATCCCGAATACAAATTTGGAAGATACGATCCTGCGGCAGCAAACCGTAAAGGAAAGAAAAACTACTACACCAAAGACACAGAACCCCTAAAGCGTAAGGGTGAATACAAGAGAGGTGAAGCGGACAATGGCAGAGCAGCAAAAAAGCACAGGTCAGAAGGCGGCTCGCGGAGCTCAGGTCGTAGGCGGAATA
>JAGBGV010000052.1 GCA_017935805.1 Clostridia bacterium
GCAAGCCCGGTACAGACCTTGAATGGTTCGAATATTGGAGAGGCTTCTGCGCACAGTGGCTCTATGATCTTGGTATGACAAAGGAAAATCTCCGTCTCCGTGACCACTCTCCAGAAGAGCTTTGTTTCTACTCCAAGGGTACAACTGATATCGAGTTCCTCTTCCCGTTTGGATGGGGCGAGCTTTGGGGTATCGCTGACAGAACAGACTACGACCTTACACAGCATCAGAACGTTTCCGGCGAGTCTATGGACTTCTTCGATGCTGAAACAGGCGAAAAGTATATTCCTTACGTTGTTGAGCCTTCTCTCGGTGCCGACCGCGTTGCACTTGCATTCCTTTGCGACTCTTACGATGAAGAAGTTATCGATGCTGAAAAGAATGACACTCGTGTTGTTCTTCATCTCCATCCCGCACTTGCACCTGTTAAGGCTGCTGTACTTCCTCTTTCCAAGAAGCTGTCTGATAACGCAACGGATCTCTTCACAACTCTCTCTAAGAAGTTCAACGTTGAATTTGACGAAACAGGCTCTATCGGTAAGAGATACCGCAGACAGGACGAGATCGGTACACCTTTCTGCATTTGCTACGACTTCGAATCCGTTGAAGACGGCTGCGTAACAGTTCGTGACCGTGACACAATGGAGCAGGTTCGTATGCCTATTTCCGAGGTTGCTGCTTATATCGAATCCAAGCTTGAATTCTGATTTTGATCGGAGTAAATTATGACATTCACATTACGTTCTGGTGAGTCAACAGGCGTTGTCCGTTCACTTGGCGGCGAGCTTGTATCATTTGTAAATAACGGAATTGAGTACGTTTGGCAGGGAATTGAGGAGCATTGGAACGGCCAGGCTCCCATCCTCTTTCCGGTATGCTGCAAGGCAAAGGATGATAAGATGGCATTTGACGGTGTCGAATATCCTATGCCCAAGCACGGTATCGCAAGAAAGCGCGAGTTTGAACCTGTGTATATTTCAAAGGACAAGGTGATCCTCGAGCAGCGTGCAACTGAAGAAACGCTCAAAATGTTCCCGTTTTACTATTCACTCAAAGCAGAGTATTATGTAAACGACGCAGGATTCTCCGTAAAGTTCATAGTAAAGAATATGGACAAGAACGAGATGACATTCTGCATTGGCGGACATCCCGGATTCAATGTGCCGCTTACTGAAGAAGACGGCGCGTTTGAGGACTACTGCCTCTATTTTGAGAATGCCGAAGGTTGTACAGTTTCCCTCACAAAGGACGGATACATGGACAAGAGCGTTCCGAAAGTAGAGAAACTTAAAGGAACAAACGAGCTTCCTCTTGTCTATTCCGATTACGATAACGACGCGCTTATTGTAGAAAATCTCCCTGCAAAGTCTGTGAAGCTTCTGTCTCGCAAGACAAACCGCGGATTTATGTTCAACTTTGACGGGTTCAATGCTCTTGGACTCTGGACACCTATCGGAAAGAAATCTCCCTTCATTTGTCTTGAGCCTTGGAACGGTCTGCCGGCAGATGTTGACGAAACAACAGACGCAAAGAGCAAGAAATATTCTATCACACTTGCACCCGGCGAAGAATACACAGTCGGCTACAGCGTAGAATTAATCAAATAATCATTTCGGAGAAAAATATGCAGCTTTGTAATCCGCAGGTTGTTCGCGGACTTCTGGATAAATACGGTCTTGCTCCTAAAAAGGCATTCGGACAAAATTTTTTGATAAATCCCATGGTGCCTGAGCGAATTGCCGATGCCTCAGCATTATTTGCAGATGCAAGCAAACCGGCGGGAGTTATCGAAATCGGTCCCGGTGTGGGAGCACTGACACAGTATCTTTGTCAGACATATGATAAAGTGGTGGCAATCGAGATCGACCGCGGCCTGATACCTCTGCTCGGCGAAGCGCTCGAAGAATATGATAACGTCACAGTTGTCGAGGCTGATTTTATGAAGATCGACCTTCCGGCATTTCTGAACGAGCACTTTGCGGATATTCTCGCAGCAGGCGGAACAATTGGAGTGTGTGCAAATCTGCCTTATTATATCACTACTCCTGTGATAATGAAGTTGCTTGAATCTTTTCCGATGACTGAAAAACTGCCATTCTCATCAATCGTTGTAATGATACAGCTTGAGGTGGCACGTCGTTTAGCGGCAAAAGCGGGATCAGACGATTACGGCTCGATCACAGCTTCGATAGCACTTCGAGCAAAGGCAGAAAAACTGTTTGATGTATCGGCGGGGAACTTCCATCCGGTGCCTAAGGTTGCGTCTGCAGTGGTGGGGATCGTACCGCATAGCGGAATCCGAGAGGTATATCCTGAAGCGCCTGCCAATGATACAGATTGCTTAATATTTGCTGAACGTGTAAATGAGTTGATCTCTCTTGCTTTTGGTCAGCGACGCAAAACGCTTGTCAATTCAATCAGCGGTAAATATTCAAAAGAAAAAACCGCAGAGGTCCTTGAGGCTTGCGGTATAAGAGCTGATATCCGAGGCGAAAAGCTTTCTGCGACAGATTTTTGCAAAATTGCTGATTTGCTCAATAAATAATAATAAAAGATCCGAAGACTTTAAGTAGTCAACGGATCTTGTTTTTTATATAAATAACTCAAGTGCGTGCTCAATTATTTCAACCTTACCTTCGGTTAGATTACCGCCCGGTTCGCCGTCAACGGTCCACGGCATAGGCAGGTCGGTATGAAATGTAATATTTTTCGCTTGAACGAAGGTAATGAACTCACTGCTTGTATCCTGCGTGAGAACTGCGCTGAGCATTTTTGCGCTGTCAACAGGTTTGTCGGGATTTCTAATCAGGATAAGCTCCATTAGTCCATCGGATATACTGATAGGTTCTTTTATCTTAAGATCAAATCCGCCGACTCTCTTGGTATTTGATAGCATGCCGTAGAGGAAATCGCCCTCTATCTCGTTTCCGTCATACTCAATATGAAGCTTCCAAGGCTTGATGGAAGGCAGACTTTTTATTCCTTCCAAAAGATAAGCAGTTCTGCCGAGGTTCTGCTTCATCTGCTGAGGTGTAGAGTAAGATACTTCGGTAAATGCACCGAACGCGGCAACGTAAACGAATGGACGGTTGCAGAACAGACAGATGTCGACAGGAATTGGCTCCGCTGAGACGATGTGCTTGGCAACCGCTACCGGATTGGTCGGAATTCCCCAGCTTTTCGCAAAGTCATTTGTTGTGCCGGAGGGGATATATCCGATTTTAGGCTTCTTGTTAAGCCAAAGCGCACCGGAAACAGTTTCATTGAGGGTGCCATCTCCGCCTGCTGATACAACAACGTCATAATCTTCGCCAACTGTTGAGACAAGCTCTTTTATATTATTCTTGTGCTTGCTTATGTGCACTGTAACATCATATCCGCCGTTTTCAAAAATGTCGATAATGTCAATCAGATGAGGAGTTACAGCGGCTTTTGCAGTAACCGGGTTAATAATCAACAACAGCTTCATTATATACAACTCCACATATTTATTTCTACAAATCAATTATATCAAAAAGAAATTTCCCGTAACACTTTTATTAGTTACAAACATGTTAATAATTTGTTAAACAGGGAAGCGACCCGAAAACAAAAAGGAGGTCTACTCTTAATGAGTGATCTCCTTAATTTGCATATAAAGGGGAAAGCTTAATTATTTGTACTTACGCTTTCTTGCTGCTTCAGCCTTCTTCTTTCTCTTTACGCTGGGCTTCTCATAGCATTCTCTCTTACGAAGCTCTGCCTGGATACCGGAACGCTGACACAGTCTCTTGAAACGACGAAGTGCACTGTCGAGAGACTCGTTCTCTTTTACTCTGATTTCTGCCATCTGTATTCCCTCCCTTCGCTTTGGGCAAAGGTAACAATAATTCGTTTACCTCTTGAATATTATACTTTACCAAAAAGCTTTTGTCAATAGATTTTCCAATATTTATTTTGAAATATCTGAGATTTTTGACTGATTCAAAAGATAAAACTGCAGAAATCATATAAGTGTAATATTAACGTAATTTGTTATGCTTATCTTCTCGCTGCTGATCCGTTACAGGAACGAGATCTGTCAAATGCAGGGTTGTATCCGTAGAAGTTTCTCGAGTCAAGTGTATCCTGAACACGACCGAGAGCTTCACCGAATCTCTGATAGTGAACGACTTCACGCTGGCGCAGGAACTTGATTGGATCGCAAACATCGGGATCATCAATCAAGCGAAGCAGGTTGTCATAAGTTGAGCGTGCCTTCTGTTCAGCACCCATATCCTCCTGAAGATCCGTGATAGGATCGCCTTTTGACTGCAAATACTTAACATCGAAGGGAACACCTGCGGCTGAAACAGGGTAAACTCCTGTGGTGTGATCAACAAAATATGCGTCAAAGCCGTTCTTCTTGATGTCCTCAATGCTGAGATTGCGGGTAAGCTGAGTAAAGATGGTGGAGATGATCTCCATGTGTGCAAGCTCTTCTGTACCTATAGGATATTCAAAATGCATCGTTTTCACTGTAACGGAATATTATCTACTGAAAGGCGGTGCATATGAAAAATAGATATTATCTATACGAACCTGAAGAAATCACAGCGTCAGATAAGGAAATCGTCAAGGATTTTGAGCTGCTTCTGTGTCAAGCCATGTTGCTTACGCTGAAGAATAAAGAACTGCTTGACGAAATGCAATACAGAGAAGCTGAACGCATAATTAAAGAAAAACTCGGGAGACGTAAGCCATGATGATTGCGATATATTGCCGGGTTTCAACAGATAAATATGATCAAATAAACTCATTTGAGTCACAGAAGAGGTATTACACGGAGCTTATCAGCCGAAATCCCGAGTGGCAGCTTTACAGGATATACGCTGATGAAGGAATAAGCGGTACAACAACCGCAAAGCGAATTGAATTTAACCGAATGATATCCGATGCATACCGCGGTAGGTTCAACCTCATAATAACAAAGGCGGTGAGCCGATTTTCCCGCAATATCCTTGATACAATTTCATTCACGCGGGAGCTTAAAAGTCTTGGTGTGGGGGTATTATTCATGACAGACGGTATAAACACCCTTGACCCCGATGCGGAACTGCGCCTGTCAATAATGGGATCTATCGCCCAGGAGGAAAGCAGAAAAACATCGGCAAGAGTTAAATGGGGACAGTCACGGCAAATGGAACGGGGTGTGGTGTTTGGCAGGGCAATGCTTGGTTATGACGTGAAGGACGGGCGAATGACTATCGAGCCAAAAGGGGCAGAGCTTGTGAGAATGATTTTTAATAAATACGGAAATGAAAACAAGGGCGCAACAGTAATAGCCGTAGAGATGGCTTCATTGGAAAGCAATTATCATGTCAGACGCAAATGGACACCCGGATATATTATAAAAATACTGAAAAACGAAAAGTACGCAGGCGATCTTGTTCAGAAAAAGACAATCACCACAGACTATCTCACACATCGCAAAAAGTACAACTGTGGAGAGGAGGAGATGATACGATTACATAACCATCACGAGCCGATAATTGACCGAGAGCTGTGGGAGCGAGTTCAACTGAGACTGGCTGATAGAAATAAGTTAGCCAATAGTCAGGTATCACATTCCTCGAGGTACGCCTTCTCAGGTAAGATAAAGTGCGGAGAATGCGGCCGAAGCTTCGTGTCAAGAAACCGCGTCGGAAAAAACGGGAAATATAAAACTTGGGTCTGCTACGGTTCACTTTCAAAAAACAGAATAACTAATGAAAACAACTGCACGTTGAGAACGTCGATTCGTGATACAGAAGCAATTGAAATGGTACGAGCCTCACTAAAATCAATGAATTATGAAAGAAAGAAAATTGAAAATGTTATTGCTGAAGCGGTTCACCGTGCGATTGATTGCGGCAGAGAAGATTGCAGTAAATCAGAAGCTGATATACAGATATACATTCAAGAATTGATTCAGTTTGAGCAGATAAGCGATGAAATGGTGAGCAAACTGGTTGAATGTTTGACCGTTTTTAATGATAAACACTGCGAGCTGAAATTAAACGGTGTATATTACACGTGGAAATTCATACGAAAATAAGCGGAAAGTACAAGAAAAACAAGAAATATTTATAATTTGATCGAAATAGCTATTGCATAATTTATCATTATGTGGTATAATTATGCTCAATCATACAGACGAGATCTGTAATATGATGACAATCTATTTGGAGGACATTATGACAAAATCAAAGAAGATCATGTTAGCGGTTGCTATCGTGATCATAATTGGACTTCTTGTATATGCTGCTGTTACAGGTGCTGCAAAGGGAACAGTAGACTGTCCCGATTGCGATGGCGTACTTGACGGTGTATCTTGCGAAACCTGCGGTGGTGCAGGTGCAATTCGTGCGACATTGTGGGCGCTTTTGCCTCCCATTATTGCTATCGGTCTTGCTCTTATTACCAAAGAGGTTTACAGCTCTCTCTTCATTGGTATAGTTTCCGGCGGACTTCTTTACTCCGACTTCTCCTTTACAGGAACAATTGACGGTGTGATCAACGACGGTCTTATCTCTGCAGTATCAGGTACGGCAGGTATCTTTATCTTCCTTGTCGAGCTTGGTATTATTGTTGCTCTTATCAACAAGGCAGGCGGATCTGCAGCTTTCGGTAATTGGGCAAAGACACACATCAAGTCCCGCGTTGGTGCGATGCTTGCGACTTTCCTTCTTGGCGTGCTCATTTTCGTTGATGACTATTTCAACTGCCTCACAGTTGGATCTGTTATGCGCCCCGTTACAGACAGCAAGAAGATCTCTCGTGCAAAGCTTTCTTACATAATAGACGCAACCGCTGCTCCTATCTGTATGATCGCTCCCATTTCATCTTGGGCTGCTGCAGTTGCAAGCTATGCAGAAGAAGGTCAGGGTCTCAAGCTCTTTATCAGCGCTATTCCTTATAACTTCTATTCTATCCTTACACTTGTATTTATCGTTGCGATCTCTCTCATGAAGTTCGACTACGGCTCAATGAGACTTCATGAATATAACGCACTTTATAACGATGATCTTTATACAAGCGGCGAAAAGAGCGAGGCTGTTGAAGTAACACCTTCCTCAAAGGGTAAGGTAATAGACCTTGTTATTCCGATCATTCTTCTTATCGCATTCTGCATTCTCGGTCTCGTTTACGTTGGCGATATCTTTGACGGCGCAAACTTTGTTGATGCATTTGCAAACACAGATGCTACAGTTGGCTTACCTTGGGGTTGCCTTATCGCTCTCGTGCTTATCATTATCTACATGCTTAGCCGTGGCGTTATCTCTCTTAAGGAATCTATGGAATGTATTCCTCAGGGCTTTATCGCAATGGTACCCGCGATCCTTATTCTCACATTTGCCACATCCCTTAAGAACATGACAAGCGGTCTTGGTGCAAAGTATTATGTTGGTGACCTTATGGCAGGTCAGGCTGAAGCACTTGGCTCACTCCTTCCCGCAATCATCTTCCTCGTAGCTTGCGTTCTTGCTTTTGCTACAGGTACATCATGGGGTACATTCGGTATTCTTATCCCGATCGTAACAGCTATTTTCCCCGCAAACTCCGAACTTCTCATCATCGGTATGTCTGCTTGCCTCGCAGGTGCGGTTTGCGGCGACCACTGCTCACCCATTTCCGACACAACGATCATGTCCTCTGCCGGCGGTCAGTGTAACCACCTCAATCATGTGTCAACACAGATGCCTTATGCGATAACAGTAGCGGCAATATCCTTTGTAATGTTCGTTATCTCCGGATTCGTTCAGAACTTCTGGATCTGCCTGCCTCTCGGTATCGTGATCACAGTTGCCACACTGTTCGTTATCAAAGGTATTACCAATAAGAAGCCTGTTCAGCAGTAAACTTAATAAAATTGTCCGTTATCCATTAGGGTAGCGGACTTTTTTGCTCAATTTTGGATATTCAGTACCTATATCGGTCAGTATGCCAGCTACGTCGCGGTTTGGCATGACATAGCGCTGGTTAAGATATCTCATTGATGCGCCGAGCTCTCCGTCGGGTCCGCCAAGCTGTGTCAGAATCAGCTTCGCGAGAGCAGGATTGGGATTTTAGATCTTAACAGGGTACTGTAACTTTTTTTCATATATCCACATAGTTCATTATTCCTTTCTGATTCAAAGCTCCCAAGGCCAAGGCTCGCTAACCCATTTCCAGCAGTCAGCGGACTCATTTGTGTACATTGTCAGCGGACCGTACTTTTCCTCATAGCAGGCAACAGCATCCTTGTACAGCTTGCGGTATTTGTGATAGTGGCGAAGTGCAGCGCGGCAATTGGGATGAGTGTCAAGATACAAAACAGTCTCGGTAACAACAAATGAATAGTTCTGTATTAGTTTTAATAGTTTTTTCTGCTCGTTCATAATATTGTTGTACTCCTTAATATTCAGCTTTGTTATCGACAACTGCCGCCGCAGCCGTGGTAGAATGGCTTGTAAAGCTCGGTGAAGATAGTGCCGTGTGACATTGCATCATCGTCGCAGTATAGGTTCTGCCATTCCTGGTCTGGGGTATATGACATTGCAAGAGGATAGCCTGAGAGACAGTTTTTCTTTGCACAAGCTTCATGGCAGTTCTCACTGTCGTTTCCACCGCCTACGTTGTTTTCCTGCCTGGGCATGATTGGTGTATGGGGGACTGCACAACTGCAACCGACTTTTGTCTGCCGTCTTGCAGATTTTCCGTATTCGCCGTAAGCACAGCCGGATACTTCTTCCTCATTCAGGATACGCAGAAGCATATCGTCATCGATCCGTTCGCGGGGAGTGTTGTAATTTTTTCTGTATTCCATGATCTTAGAATAATTCCTCCGAGATAGTTTGAGAACGCTTCACATTCTCATGTGCAGTATATGTAAAGAAAGTGGCGGGAGACACAAAAAAGTTTTCTTGCGGTCATCACTTGTAAAAGGCGGCGGAATGTGATATACTTGTCCTTGAAATAATACTGATCGGAGAAATTATGCTTCACGTTGATATATATACGGACGGATCATGCCTGAAAAACCCCGGACCCGGCGGATGGGGCGCAATACTTGTCTATAAGGGACTCGAAAAGGAGCTTTCAGGCGGCGAACCTGATACAACTAATAACAGAATGGAGCTGACAGCCGCTATAGAGGCGTTATCCGCGCTGAAGAAGCCTTGCGAGGTTACTATGACTACAGACTCAAAGTATCTCTGTGACGGCATTGGGAAGGGCTGGGCTGCATCCTGGAAGAAAAAGGGGTGGCGAAAAAGCGATAATTCTCCCGCGCTCAATCCCGACCTTTGGGAAAAATTGCTTCAGCTTTGCGAAACACATACAGTAGAGCTTGTTTGGGTAAAGGGTCACGCAGGTCATCCTTATAATGAGAGATGTGACGAGATGGCGCAGGCAAGAGCAAGGGAATACCAAAATGACTGATACAGTTTCGATAATTGCCGCAATATACATAGCTGTGATCTCGCTTATTGCAATTTTTGTTACAGTCATTGACAAAATAAAAGCGCGGCATGGAGAATGGAGAATCTCCGAAGCCGCACTGATTATTATTTCTGCACTTGGCGGTTCTGTCGCCATGTACCTTACCATGCACATAATACGTCACAAAACAAAGCATATGAAATTCATGGTTGGCATACCGATAATATTACTGTTTCAAGTGATAGCTGTAGTATATGCTGTTACTCGTTTACTCTGATTACTTGCCTGAAGACACCTGAATCATAACAGCTTCCACTTGTATCCACATATGCCCTTGTGTCAGCATCCATATGCTCATACGCATCCGTGCTTACTATCATAACCTTCGGTTCACTTCCAAAGCTGATTCCGAAGGTCTTTTTATATACCGGACTG
Source organism: Clostridia bacterium (assembly GCA_017935805.1). The sequence goes on from JAGBGV010000052.1 coordinate 9,856, forward strand.
TGCACACCGAAGATCACACAGTCTGCATCATTCACAGCGGACTGCAGATCTTCTTTTGACTCATTGAATGCGCCCGAGAGAATGACAGTACTCTCATTATTTATCTCGATCTCAACCGCAGTGATCGGGTGAGATGAGCGCGAGACGTAAGTACGCTCGAACATTGTTATCACGGAATCCCCAAACATAAACTGCCCGCCAACAGGGAGCGTCAGTATATCAATATTCCTCTCTTCTGCTAAAGCATATAGTGAATTGTATAATCCTTTTTCACGCTCGTCGATAGGCTCAGGCAGAATTACGCCGCGTAGGATTTCTCTGTCACTTATGCGAGATAGGAGCTGAACGTGCTTGTTGTGATAATGAGTGAACATAAGATATTCAATCTCACACAAATGCATCTCTTCAGCTTCTCTTATTAGGTTAGAGGCAAAGCTGTAAGACCCGTCGGAAATATCGCATATCAAAGCCTCACCGCCTGCTTTAATAACAAAGCCGTCATTCTTCTTTTCGGTTATGTAGGTAAGATAAACATTCTTGGCGTCATTCACTTGAACTGCAAATACCGTACCAAAAAATGCAAGACACACAACGATGGATGAGAGGAAAACGGGTAATCGAGCTTTTGCGTGAACCACCGGAAGAATGATGAGCAGTACTGCTATCGGGACAAGAAAATAGATACTGAATGAGTAATTAATTCTCAGCATTACCCACTCCGCAGATGAAAAACAGGCAGAAATATTGCAGAGAAGATCGGTAAAAGCTCCAATACAGTGTGCAAGAAGCGGCGTAAATATCATAAGCGGGTACAGAATGAGATACGTAGCCGACAGGTACATGAATACGGTGATCATAGGGATGAATATGACGTTTGCAGGAATCGATATTAGAGATATTTCACCAAAATACAGCCATATTATCGGCATTGTCGAGAGTGTAACCAGTGTTGTGAGAACAACCGTCTCAATAATAGAGAACAATATTCTTAATAGCTTACTCCGACGCGGTCTGATCCCGGTCTTTTCTTTCAGATCACGGTATACAGAACCTTTCAGCGACTGAAACATAATACAGCTGTAGGTTGCAGTAAACGAAAGCTGC
>JAGBGV010000006.1 GCA_017935805.1 Clostridia bacterium
CTTGCCCATCCTTAAGTGCCGGGGATTCACAAGGGTGCGGCATGAGCATCCTTGTGTTCCAAGCGAACAGCGTTAATTAATACGCTTCCTACGCGGAGTGGGCAAATGAGACGAACTAATAAGTTCGGTTAAAAAAAAAGAGATAAAGTGCCGTTTGAACCTATTCGACGGTACGTCGAGGACGCCGTACCCTACGGTTAGCCGAAGTGGTATAGTGAAGCGGCAGGGGGAAGTGCAGTTGTAATTGATAAAACCGCGAGAAATTTTAATCTCTTTTTAATCTCTTCCCTCTTATCTTTTAAGGAAATATGTTGTATAATGGTATCAACAACAAAGTGCAAGAGGATAAACAGATGGAACACATGGAAATGATAACAAAACTGCACGAAAAAGCGGGCATCAGCTACGAGGACGCAAGAGACGCACTTGAGCGCTCCGGTTGGGATATGCTTGAGGCGCTGTCCATACTTGAAAACGAAGGCAAGATCGGACCGCTGACCTCCAGTATTAGCACAGTAGAGGACACCAGCCGATTTGAGGAGGTAAAAGCTACCGCATCCCGCGACGGAGATAAGTTTTCCGGGTTTACTGCAAAGCTGAAGGAGCTTTTCTCCAAGCTGATGACCAACTCATTCATCGTCCGCCGCGAAGGAAAAGAGATCATCAGCCTGCCTCTGCTGCTGGCAGCTATCATAACACTGGTAATGCCCTGGTGGGTGGTTGCCGGCTTGATCGTCGGATTTTTCCTGAGCTGCAGCTACTCAATCGAAGAAAGAAAATAATATAAGGTAAAGGACTGTAAAATTGAGCAAGATTTTGATCATCGAGGACGAGGAGAAGATCTCAAGATTTATCGAGCTTGAGCTTTCTCACGAGGGATATGAGACTGACAAAGCCGCCGACGGACGCACAGGTCTTGAAAAAGCTCAAAGCGGCACCTTCGATCTCATTATCCTTGACATAATGCTGCCCGGTTTTTCGGGTATCGAGGTGCTTCGCAGACTCCGCAAGGGTGAGAGTATCGGCAATGACGAGTCCGCTCGCCGCAAGAATGCCGCAAAAAACACTCCCGTTATTCTTCTCACAGCAAGAGACAGCATATCGGACAAGGTCACGGGTCTCGACATGGGCGCCAACGACTATATAACCAAGCCCTTCGCCATTGAGGAGCTTCTGGCACGAATCAGAGTTCTCCTGCGCAACCGCGTGACCGCAGACGAAGGAGATGAGGACGGTTACGAAATATTAACCGCTTCGGGAATACGTCTGGACGAAAGATCCCACGACGTTACATATTTCGGTCAGCCTGTGGAGATCACAAACCGTGAATTCATGCTGCTGAAAACTCTTATCGAGAACAAAGACACCGCAATGAGCCGCGAAAAGCTCCTCCAGGAAGCCTGGGGATACGATTTTTACGGAGAAACCAACATCATTGACGTGTACGTTCGCTATATCAGACATAAGACCTCCCCTGATGCAATCAAAACCATCCGCGGCGTCGGATACATGATAACCACCGACTGACAACGAGAGGATTACAAAATATTAACATGAACACCGACACACAAAAATCGGCAAAGAAAAAAAGCCGCTCTATTGCCAAGCGACTTAACGCCTCCCTGAAGCGACGGAATCTCATGCGCAGTCTCATTGCGGATGTGCTTATCGCAGCGCTGTTTGTGGTGGGCTGGTGTCTCACAGTTGAAGGTGCTGCCGGCGGAAAGCTCACCAACGTAGCCGACCGTCGCTTTACCGTAACGGAGAATTTCGATCTCTCCCACAACTTCCACATGATGGTGGACGACATACGGTCAATCATCTCAGGCAACAAGCCGACGGGCGCTACCCTCTTTGACGGGGTCTACTACTGCTACACAGTCACCACCGACGGAACATTTTCCGTTATGCCCGACGAAAGCTCAGCGGAGCAGGTATATGTGCCCACAACTTCAGACTGCAAATCGGACGCTTCCTTTGTGCTTACGGCAATAATCGGCATCACAGCAGTCGTTGCGGCACTTCAGATACTTGCGGCAATCATCGGCTCGCTGCTTGGCGGCAGAATGATCAAGCGATACCTGAGCCCAATTGATGACATCGCCATTATGGCTGAAAAGATCTCCGCGGAAACAGAACGCCGCACCACGGATCAGGCTCACGCACGGGATGTTTACCGAGACGACGGTGAGGTTACAGCGGACGAGCTTGAGTCCCTGACCGACGCCATTGACGAGATCGACGACAGCTGCTCCCGCATTGAGGTGCACCGCTCGGAGCTCAGCGGAATTGAGGCGGCGGTGAACAATATGCTCCGCAGACTTGAGGAAGGCAAGCGAAAGCAGATACGATTTGTTGATGACGCATCACACGAGCTGCGGACACCTATTGCAATAATACAAGGATATGTAAATATGCTCGACAGGTGGGGCAAGGATGATCCGAAGATCAGGGATGAAGCCATTGCAGCCATAAAAAATGAAGCGGACCACATGAAAACCCTCATCGACCAGCTTTTGTTCCTGGCGCGTGGGGAAATGTCCAGACACGTTATGGAGAACAAGCCGATAGACTGCGCCATGCTCATGTGGGAGCTGCTTGAAGAGAGCCGCATGCTTGACAAGGATCACGAATACCAGATCTCAGCCCCCGATTCGGAGGAAAACGATGACGGCGAGTCTGTCAGCCCCCTTATGGTGATGGGCGACTCGGCAATGCTCCGTCAATGCATGAGAATACTCCGCGACAATGCGGTGAAATACACGCCTGCAGGTGGTCGGATCACGCTGAAGGGATATTTGCGGGATAGCAAGGTATGCCTTGAGGTGACGGATACGGGAATCGGCATCCCCTCAGGTGAGCTTACGCGAATATTCGACAGATTCTACCGTGGCACCAACGCCAGAGCCGACAACACCAGCGGCAGCGGACTTGGTTTGTCCATTGCAAAGTGGATAGCCGAAGAACACGGCGGTCAGATCGAAGCCCTCTCCTCCACCGGCATCGGCACGAAGATGACCGTGGTGCTGGAGAAGATGTGAGAAGCGCCCTGTCCAAGCGCGTTTGTTTCAGCTCAATTTGCCATGCTAAACCAACGGCAATACAGCTTATAACTTATCACTTATCACTTATCACTTATAACTCACAACCCAAAAGACTCCTTCTGTGAGACTTCTCATAAGGATGTTTACAAATTTCGGCAGAGATATTGTTTCCTCTGCCGATTTGTGTTATAATTGGAACAGCGAAAAAGCCTTCCTCCGTCCGTTTTCTTCGAAAACAGGAAGTGGGACCGCCGCACTTACTGGTAAGTGCAGTGGAAGGAGCCTTTGGTCATGTGCAACCTTAGGGGTATGGGTTTTGTCCGATGCTTTGTAATATAATGGCGAAACTTGTTATTAATTTGTTATTAATAAGAATTTGACGAAGGAGGCTCTGTTATGGTAGAGATAGTCTTGCTAATCATTTTCGCAGTTGTGATGTTGGGTATTTTTATTCTGCTTTATTACCAAGGCAATATGGTTTTCAAATCCATCCGTGCCGTTACATTTATTGGTTCAACAAAAAGAAACAGCGCAAGATTTTCCTCTTGCAGTGGCTATATAAAGCGAGTAATTAAGTTCAAAGAAGATGGTATTTATACCTTTACACTTGATGCGGAATTAAGCAAAGGCGATATGTCAATAGAACTCACTGATTCTTCTAACAAAAAAATCATGCAACTGGATTGTTCCAACCGAAGTGCTTCTATCACTGCGGAGAAAAAGAAAAAGTATTATTTAACTGTCAATTTCAGTGCAGCAACCGGTTGGTACGCTCTCACCCGTGAGTAATTCGCCAAATTCCGATTTATCGGATAGAAAAAAGCACCCCGGCAGATCGCAAGGTCTATCGGGGTTTGCTTATTTGTTTTCTGAATTAAATAAATACATATCAATATCTATCTGTGTTCTTGTTGCATGACAAAAATCAATTACATCAAGAGGCGGTGCAAGACAAGGATTGATATCATTAACATAAATGGAAGGTACGATCTCTAAAAGGAACTCAACATCATTTTCTTCTCTAATTTGATTTAGTGTGGCAATCTTATCAAGTAACATAGAAATTGTTTTTCTCATTTGATTTTCAACATACACATCATATTCCGCACATTTACCAATCTTCCAATTAGCAAATTCATACTTTGTACCATTACGTCTCAAATCACCAATTTTCCAACTCTCTTCAGGTGTAAGGTTCAGTAATGCAGAAACATCGTCAGGATTGAAATTCCCAACAATTCTGAAATATGTATAGCAACTATTTCGGGTATTCATACAAACCTCCGTAAATGTTTTGATTTATCGTGAATTATCGTCAATTGCACCTTTGTATCACAAAGGCATAGGGCTATGCCCATACACATAAGGTTGAGCGCATCCTGAGGCTCCCTCCGGGGAAACGCTGATTAAATCGCCGCTACGAGGGAGAAAGAGTGAAAATAGAGAAATTTTTGATATTTTCCAAGATTTCTACATCTTTAAGGGGAGTATATTGCCC
>JAGBGV010000007.1 GCA_017935805.1 Clostridia bacterium
GAGGTAGTAGAGCTTAGCGCGGCGAACCTTACCACGACGGGTAACGTCAACCTTAACAACGTTGGGGGAGTGGAGGGGGAATGTCTTTTCTACGCCTACACCGTATGCAACGCGGCGAACTGTGAATGTTTCGGAGATGCCGGAACCGTGACGAGCGATTACTGTGCCTTCAAAAAGCTGGATTCTCTCACGAGCACCTTCCTTGATGCGGTTGTGGATGCGAACTGTGTCGCCGATGTTGAAGGAGGGAACTTCTGCCTTCAGCTGCTCACTTGCAAAAATGTCGAGTTTGTTCATTTTAGTCGACTTCCTTTCTGAATATAGAAGCATTCGTGCGGAGCTTCGCAGAGGACTGCTTCGGCTTTGCGCTGATAATTATATCGGTGCGCATGCAAAAGTAATTATACCACAGCTTTTTCCTTTTGACAAGTGCTTTTACAAAAATATTTTAGATAAATCGACAAAAACAAGATTGAATTTACAGAATGTTTACAATTAAAATTTCTGTAAACTTTCAGAAAATTTTGTAAACAATCGCGATTTTCTCTTGACAATTTCCACTTTATCCTTGACAAAGGTACTATTTAGTGGTAAAATCGTATACTGATGTAGCTTCGCCCAAAATGCTTTTTCGCGCTTCTTTACCTTATTATATAGGCAAAACGCACCGAGGGCAAGCAAAAAATCGTCGCCCACGCACCTGTCGCCATAAAAACGGCAGCTGCATAAATTCGGAGCGCGAAACAAGTATACACACCAAATCATTTGGGCAAAAGTTTTCAGAATGGAGTGATTAGCTCGATGGTCAAACCGCAAAAGGTAGGCAAAAACATAAGAATGAGCTTCTCCAAGATCGATGAACCGCTTGAAATGCCAAGCCTCATCGAAGTGCAGAAGGAATCATTCAACTGGTTTCTCGAGAAGGGTCTCATGGAGGTTCTTGAGGATATTTCTCCCATAACCGACTATTCCGGCAACCTTTTCATAGATTTTGTCGGTTACTCCCTTGACGCGAAGCCTAAGTATCCCGTTGAAGAATGCAAGGAACGGGACGTAAACTACGCAGCACCTCTCAAGGTGGATGTTCGTCTGACAAACAAGCTGACAGGCGAGGTTAAGCAGTCCTCTATCTTCATGGGCGATTTCCCGCTTATGACAGACAAGGGTACTTTCGTTATCAACGGCGCTGAGAGAGTTATCGTTTCCCAGCTCGTTCGTTCCCCCGGTATCTATTACGACAGCTCTATCGACAAGTCCGGTAAGAAGCTTTACACAGCTACAGTTATTCCTTACCGCGGCGCATGGCTCGAATATGAGACTGACGCAAATGACGTGTTCTATGTTCGTATCGACAAGAACCGTAAGATTCCCGTAACTATCCTTATCCGCGCTCTGGGCGTTGAGTCCCGCGAGGATATCGAAAACGTTTTCGGCGCAGAAACAAAGCTCGCTGTAACTCTTGAAAAGAAACCTGCGAGACACGCGCTATCGAAAACAAGACCTCTATCCGTGACGAGGCTCTCAAGGAGATCTATACAAAGCTCAGACCCGGTGAACCTGCAATCGTAGAGTCCGCTGAGATCCTTATGAACGGTCTGTTCTTCGATCCCAAGAGATATGACCTCTATCCCGTTGGTCGCCATAAATATGACAAGAAGCTTGCTCTCGGTCAGAGAATCGCAGGCTACACACTTTCCCGTCCCGTTGTCAGCCCTATTACAGGTGAGCTTCTCTTTGAAGACGGTCACCTCCTCACACAGGACGAGGCAATGCAGATCGAATACGCAGGTGTTTGCGAGGTATATCTCACACTTGAAAGCGGCCGCGAGGTTAAGGTATTCTCCAACGGCGCTGTTGACCCCGTGCACATCCTCGGCTACGATCTCAAGGATTCCGGCGTTAACGAAAAGTGCCGCCTCGACATCCTTATGGACATCGTTAACAATGCAGGCGGCGATGAGGAAGCTGTTCGCGCTGAAGCAAAGCGCAGAATCGCTGAGCTCTGCCCCAAGCATATCACCAGAGAAGATATCCTCTCCTCTATCAACTACCTGCTTGCTCTGTCTCATGACATCGGCACAACCGACGACATCGACCACCTCGGCAACCGTCGTCTCCGCAGCGTAGGCGAGCTTCTCCAGAACCAGCTCAGAATCGGTCTGGCTCGTATGGACAAGATCGTTAAGGAGAGAATGAATATCCAGGACAGCGAATCCCTGTCTCCTCAGACTCTTATCAACATCCGCCCTGTTGTTACCGCTATCCGTGAATTCTTCGGAAGCTCTCCGCTTTCACAGTTCATGGACCAGAACAATCC